>NZ_JBNNIW010000055.1:0-16179 GCF_050269715.1 Halomonas sp. NPDC076908
GGCACTGTCTGGGTGAATGGCGATAATGGCTATATTGCCATGCAGGTCAGTGGGTTAGAAGTGCTTCCGGGGGCCGGTCTCACGGATTCAGGTAATAAGATTAGTAAATATCTCAGACAGCTCTGTTGTATCAATACTTACCAGTGTTGCTGAATCAGGGAGCTCAATATTGACAGCGGAATTCTTGAGTTCCTTGTCGAAAAGCTGAAATACATCCTTAATAAGCTCTTCAATATAATATTTTTTTGGCCTTCCACGCTTTCTACCGCCAAATGGCTCTGCCCTTAGGAACACATCCCTTAGAACCGAAGACTGTCCCACAATTTTCCTATAACTTTTCTCGAAATCCTCAAAATATAAAGAGTCAGGGTTAGCTTTTAACAAATCTTCAGCCATTTCTTTACCTAAACCAGCCTCTGTCTGAATTTTAGCAAGCGGCTGCCTACCATCATGAAGAATCTTATCGACGATCCCGCCCAAAGTGGCTAAGGCATGATACTGGGACAAAACACCTTGGAGCTTTTTAATTTGGTTTTTCCAATCAGCCTCAGCTTTATTAATCAGTTCCAGCGTTTCCTTCTTGCTAGTATTACCACGACTCACAGCATCTGTAATTCTGTTAAAATCAGGGGGATCAAAGAGACCTTTTTGCTCCTCTGGCTCCTTTTGTTCAGGTTTTTTTCGCTTTGATGTATACCTGAGATTCTCCGTCTCGTTCAATACGAACTTCATGATACTCTGAAGGTCAGCATATGCGGGGTTGTTATCAAGCCCTTCTCTGTTGCTACGGTCATGCAACTCAGGATTTTGGTCGGCAGTAATGGAGATATACCCAGTTATCTGGTTGTTCGAGAGCCTCCTGGTCGGAGCCTGAACACGTCTTATATCCAGCCTGAGCCAGTCGTTGTCAGGCTCGCCATAAGGCAGCACTCTGAATCCATCACGATAAATATTTATTCCTGCTATCGCATCCAAATCTTTCCTGATACTCCTAATACCACCGCCCACTTTCTGGTTAACATTTTCCAGCTCATCGCGATCCCAAATACGCAATTCAAACTCAAAGGGGCCACACTCTACCCCTTTTTTATTAAGCAGATCTTCCTGCAGTTCTGGCATTTGTATGGATGGATACAATACCCATTCGCCGTCAGAAAAGACTTTGTAAAAATATCCTTTGAAATCAACTGATTGATCTTCCTCCTCAACCTTCACAAAAAACGAATACATGCCATTCGCTTTTATTTCACCGTGAACAACATAATGTGGGTACTTGATTATCTCAGGCGGTGTGATTCTGGTATTGAAATCACTGCGCTCATCTGGAAGATTAAGAAAGATATTGAAATCATTTCTTGGGTAGAAAGGCGACAGAAGCCTTGAAAGACCCCGTTGTAGGTTCTCCAAGTCATGCTTTTCCCAACTGTGTTTCAAAGTGTTCATTCTTAATACTGTGCCATGACAGGGGGCTCGGTAACGCTTTTCTGAAAAATCTTTCAGCCGCCAGCCAGGAACTATTTCGGTAGCTGTTTGATCATCCGTCAGGAAAAGTATTTCGTCGAGAAATATTTCATCATCGTCAAACTGCGTCCAGTCGAAAACTGCATATGATTCAGTATCAATCTGATTACTGGTTCGGGTAAACAGTTCCAGCTCTTCTGCGATCCTCGCCACGGCAAATCGGCCAATCCCTTTTTCCCCAAGCACGCGCCTGCGTCCGCTTTTGCTTTGCTTGTTATCCTTCTTGGTTGATGTAGCAATGATCATCCAGGAATTTCGGATAGTGTCCATGTCCATTCCATGCCCATCATCCATCACCTCAATAGCCCCGCCTCCCTTCTTCAAGTCACCAGTGAAAGAGATTAGAACGTTTTCAGCATCAGCGTCGTACGCATTCTTGACCAGCTCTATCAGCGCAACCGTTTCACTGCTAATCAGTTCTTCGCCCAGAGTCTTGAGTATTCTGGCTTTTGGCCGGAGAGAAAATGACTCATCAGTATCAGATGTGTTTTTTTGTGTTTTTCTTAGTGGCTCATTCATCGCTCTTCACCTGATCGAAGGTCTTTTAGTACCTGACGGATATGTTTGAAAACCCACTTCATACCACCAATTTAGTCCTAAAAATAAGCTAGTGTCAGCAGAGTTAACGGATAAACTCTTATTATTACGCTCAATATCACTAAGTTTAAACAGATTAAGCGTTTGATTCCTCGCCCCAGGAAGCTCAAATACGTGCTACTGGAGACCCTAAGGATTCTTCCTAGCTAAAAAGCACGCACATAATTGATTATTTTGAAGGCGCTGCCTAAAATTTTGGCTCTGACATCTGATTTTTGCATTCTAATGGGCTACAAGCTATAGAATACAACCTATACACCATCGCGATAATTAACGTCTTAATTACTGCACCGAATGCATTTTATATCTAATAAAAACCCGCCGAAAAGCGGGTTTTACGTAAAGAATCAGCGATTAAAACTCACTCCCACTCAATAGTAGCAGGCGGCTTACTGCTCACATCGTAGGTCACCCGCGAAACCCCTTCCAACTCATTGATAATCCGGTTGGAAACCTTCTCCAGCAGTTCGTAGGGCAGGTGCGCCCAGCGGGCGGTCATGAAGTCGATGGTTTCTACCGCGCGTAGCGCGATGACCCATTCGTAGCGGCGGCCGTCGCCTACTACGCCTACCGATTTCACCGGCAGGAACACAGCGAACGCTTGGCTGGTTTTTTCGTACCAGCCAGAGGCGCGTAGCTCTTCGATGAAGATGGCGTCGGCATCGCGGAGGATGTCGGCGTACTCTTTCTTCACTTCACCCAGAATACGCACGCCCAGGCCGGGGCCAGGGAACGGGTGGCGGTAGACCATATCGTAGGGCAGGCCGAGTTCCAGGCCGAGTTTGCGCACTTCATCTTTGAACAGTTCGCGCAGCGGCTCGACCAGCTTGAGCTTCATGGTTTCCGGCAGGCCACCTACGTTGTGGTGGGATTTGATCACGTGCGCTTTGCCGGTTTTAGAGGCAGCGGATTCGATCACGTCCGGGTAGATGGTGCCCTGAGCCAGGAACTCGACGCCGTCGATCTTGCTGGCCTCTTCATCAAACACGTCGATAAAGGTGTTGCCGATGATTTTGCGCTTGGCTTCCGGGTCTTTTTCGCCTTTCAGCTTGCCGAGGAACAGCTCTTCGGCATCTACGCGGATCACCTTCACACCCATGTGCTTGGCGAAGGTTTCCATGACCTGGTCGCCTTCCGCTTTACGTAGCAGGCCGTTGTCGACGAATACGCAGGTCAGCTGAGTGCCAATCGCTTTGTGCAACAGTGCGGCCACAACAGAAGAATCCACACCGCCGGAAAGGCCCAGCAGTACGTGGCGGTCGCCCACTTGCTCGCGCACGCGCTGTACCTGGTCTTCGATGATTTGTGCAGGCGTCCACAGCTTTTCGGCTTTACAGATATCCAGCACGAAGTGCTCAAGAATGCGCTGGCCCTGCAGGGTGTGAGTCACTTCCGGGTGGAATTGAACGCCATAGAACTGCTTCTCTTCCCAGGCCATGGCGGCAATCGGGCAGCTCGGTGTAGAGGCGGTCACGGTAAACTCGGCGGGCGCTTGGGCGACCTTGTCGCCGTGGCTCATCCATACGTCCAGCAGGGCTTTGCCGCTTTTAGCGTCTACGTGGTCTTTGATGTCTTTGAACAGCGCGTTATCTTCGTCGATCTGAATCTGCGCGTAGCCGAATTCCCGCTGGTTGGAGCCTTCTACCTTACCGCCCAGCTGCTCGGCCATGGTCTGCATGCCGTAGCAGATACCAAACACCGGCAGGCCCATTTCAAACACGCACTGGGGCGCACGCGGGGAATCCAATTCAGTGACGGATTCCGGGCCACCGGCCATGATGATGCCGTTGGGGTTGTACTCGCGGATCTCTTCTTCGGTGATATCAAACGCGCGGACTTCGGAATAAACGCCAATTTCGCGTACGCGGCGGGCGATCAGTTGGGTGTACTGCGAGCCGAAGTCGAGAATCAGAATCTTGTGGGCGTGAATGTCACTCATGGCGGGGTCTCGGTTAAGCGGTGTGGGTGCCGCTGGTAAGGCCAAAAAGCAAGCGGCGAGCTGTTGTGCCCGCCGCCGTGTTATCTAAACGCGCTGGTTAGCTCACCCGGTAGTTGGGAGCTTCTTTGGTGATCTGCACGTCGTGAACGTGGGATTCGTTAAAGCCAGCACCGGTAATCTGTACGAACTCCGGCTTGGTGCGCATTTCTTGAATATCGCGGCAGCCGGTGTAGCCCATGGAAGCGCGCAGGCCGCCCATCATCTGGTGAACGATAGCGCTCATCATGCCTTTATAGGGTACGCGGCCTTCGATACCTTCCGGCACCAGCTTCTCGGCACCGGCGTCTTTATCCTGGAAGTAGCGGTCGGCACTGCCCTGGTTTTGGGCCATGGCGCCCATGGAACCCATACCGCGGTAGGCTTTATAGGTACGGCCCTGGTACAGCTCGACTTCGCCCGGTGCTTCTTCGGTACCGGCCAGCAGGCCGCCTACCATCACGGCGCTTGCGCCAGCGGCAATCGCCTTGGCCAGGTCGCCAGAGAAGCGCACGCCGCCATCAGCAATCAAGGGAATATCAAACGCTTTGAGCGCTTCCGCCACGTTGGAAACGGCGCTGATTTGCGGTACGCCTACACCAGCCACAATACGCGTGGTGCAGATCGAGCCAGGGCCAATACCGACTTTCACCGCATCCGCACCCGCTTCAGCCAGCGCGATGGCGGCAGCGGCGGTGGCGATGTTGCCGCCAATCACTTGGATATTGGGGAAGTGCTCTTTAATCCAGCGAACGCGGTCAAGCACGCCTTGGGAGTGGCCGTGGGCAGTATCAACAATGATCACGTCAACGCCTGCTTCGGCCAGTGCCGCTACGCGGTCCGGGGTTTCCGGGCCGGTGCCGACTGCCGCGCCGACCAACAAACGGCCGTCGCTATCTTTGGCGGCCATCGGGTAGGTGCGGGCTTTTTCGATATCCTGGAAGGTGACCAGGCCGCGCAGGTGGAACTCGTCATCGACGATCAGCATTTTTTCGATGCGGTGTTCGCGCATTTTGGCTTTGCTGGTTTCAAGGTCGGTGCCTTCCCGAACGGTCACTAGCCGGTCACGGGGCGTCATGATTGCTTCAACGCTGTCGCCGTGGTTGGGCTGGAAGCGCATATCACGCTCGGTCACAATACCGACCAACGTTTCACCTTCCACCACGGGGAAGCCGGAGAAGCCGTACTCCCGCGCCATGGCGAGCAAGTCTTCCAGTTTTGCTTTGGGGCTAACGGTGACCGGGTCTTTCACGATCACGCTTTCGTGCTTTTTGACCTTGCGCACTTCAGCGGCCTGCTGGGCCATGGTCATGTTCTTGTGAATGATGCCGATGCCCCCTTCCTGAGCCATCGCAATCGCCAGGCGCGCTTCGGTAACGGTGTCCATCGCGGCGGAAACAAGCGGAATGTTGAGCGAGAGATTGCGGGTCAGGCGGGTTTTGAGGCTGACATCCTTAGGAAGAATGTCGGAGAAGCCGGGAACGAGGAGTACGTCATCGAACGTTAGTGCTTCTTGGGCCATACGTAGCATAGCGGCAACACCCTGGTTGAAGAGGAAGTGGGGCGTGAAAGGTTAATCGACTATTATAGCGTTTTGAGGGGTGCCCCAGCAATGCCACTCCCCCACTCAACGTCACTGCTCCTGCTTGGCTCGCTGCTAGCACATACGCCGTGACAGTCAGCAACCTGCGGTTAGGGTGTTAGCCTATACGTCATTTAGCTCTACAGAAGTGTCAGGTGGCGACAATGGATGAGACATTAATTTCAGACTCACAGCTAATTATGTTGGCGGGTGATGCGGTTTTTGCCCGCGGGGTTCAGTATTACCAACAGGGCATGGTGATCAACTGGGATAAAAGCGGTGCCACCATTAGCGCTGACGTCGAGGGCAGCGAGCTTTACCATGTGGCGTTAAAGTTAACAAAGCAAGGTTTGAGCGGCGGTTGTAATTGCCCCGCTTCCGAAGGCATTGATTTCTGCAAGCATTGCGTGGCCGTTGCCCTAGCGTACCGCGCAGAGCATGCCAAACAAGCACAGCTGGTAGAGGGCGACCCTTCAGATCGCATTCACGCTTACTTAGAGTCGTTAGACAAACCCTCGCTGGTCGAAACGCTGCTAACGCTTATTGAAAATGACCCTGTACTGAACCAAAAGTGGTCGTTGAAAGCGGATGCAGCATTTGGTGTGCTGGATCACAAGGCGCTGAAAAAACGTATCACTGCCGCGTTTCCCATTAATCGCGGGTTGTTCCGCTATTCGCAAGTCAGCCACTATTTCAGCAAAGCAGAAGCCGTTATTGAACAACTGGCGGAACAGGTGCCACAACTGCCTGCAGAGAAAAGCTTGGCACTGGTGGACTACGCACTCGCGCGCATGGATAAAGCGCTGGAAACCGTTGATGACTCCGGCGGCTTCCGTTTCCACTGCGAATACCTCTTACACACTTTGCATATTCAGACCGTAAAGCGGCTCGATTGGCCTGCCAACAAGCTAGCCGGATATCTGTATGAAAAATCGTTTGGCGGGGAAGAGGATCGATACCCGCCCATTCCCGATGCCTATTTGGATGTGCTGAGCCAAGCGAGCCAAGACGCCTACCATGAGCGCCTGCAACAAGCTCTGGATGATCTGCCGAACCAAGCAGCCACCATGGAATGGGAGGAGCGCTACCGCTTAATACGCCTGCGCGACCCCTTGCTTAAGCGCGCGCAAGCCGCCGGAGACCTACCCACTATATTGGCGCTGTATCAGAAAACCATCAGCGATGAGAAGGATTGTTTAGAGGCCGCTGAGCAGTGTATTGAGTATGGAGCCTGGGATCAGGTAGAAGCGTGGCTAACCTATGCCGCTAAGTGCGAGAAACAAAACGACTATCACTGGCGCCTTGAACGCAACCGGCTTGAGATACACCTTAAGCTGCATCGCGGTGAAACAGACGCAGCGGCGGAGCAACAGTGGGGGATCTACCAGCACACCCAGCAGTTGGAGGATTACCGGCAGCTCGTGGCGCTAATGGAAGCGCATGACCTAGTCGTCGATTATCGCCAACGCGCCTGTGACTGGCTATTAAAATGCATCACCCAACCGTCGAAGAAGATGCCCTTCTACCAATCACAACAGGCAAAAGACAGCTTATTGGAAATTTACTTGCACGAGGGACGTTTGGACGATGCCCAAGCATTGTGCACTGAGCACCCAGTATCAGCGCACTTGCTGTACCAATTGGCCAAAGCCTTACCATCTCCTGACGCACGCCTACCGCTGTATCTGCGGTTGGTACGGCTGTATGTGGAACAAACCAACAAGCAGGGCTATCGCCAAGGCATCGCATTGCTGAAAGAGCTGAAAAAGAGCCTGGAAACGCCAGCTCAATACACCGCTTTTGCGCACATGCTGACGCAGTTACGTAGTGAATTTAAGGCCAAGCGTAACTTCATCAAGTGGTTGAATGAAGCCTTTCCAGACACGCACAAATAAGAGACAGCCGTCAGCCAACTCAACCAGCGCGCCTAGCAGCCCCTTGAGCGCGATGTGGGCGAGGTGTGAGTGGAGGGTGATCTCTCTAATGTTTCCCGCCCGGCGTCGGAGCATGTCTATTTCACGTTGAAGAATGACCGGGCGCAGATTCGCTATGCGCTGTTTCGTCAGCGAGCCTATAAAGCTTCTTGCCAACGTTCGGGGTAGGTCATGAGCGTTTGGATTTCTTCGGGTGCAGGTACATCACAAATCACTTGATCAAACTCATCAAGATGAGCAACACGCTGGATACCGCGCTGACATAATTTCGCTGACCCCATGAGCAGCACTTTACGGCCAGCGTGGCGCATCATGGTCTGCTTTACTTGTATTTTTTCACTGTCGAAATCGAGCAGATAGCCCTCAGCATCTATGCCCGAAACAGCAATCATCGCCACATCCAGCCGATAGCTGGCCAACTCTTTGATGGTGCGCGACCCAGTCAACGCGCCATCCCGTCCCGCCACCTTTCCGCCCACCACATGAATATCGAACAACTGATGCTGGGCAGCGAGCGTCAGCGCGGCCGTTAGGTTATGAGTGACCACGTGCAGCCTTTTACGGTAGTTCAACAGCTCGCGGGCAACGTGATCGCAGGTTGTGCCCGTATCCAGAAATAGCGCTTCACCTTCCTGCAATTGCGACACCGCTAATGCCGCCATACGCCCCTTCTCTACTTGCTGCACATCCTGCTTGGTGGCGTAGCCGAGCCTCACCTGGGGTTTTTCGATCCGGGCCCCGCCTCGAAAACGCTGCAGCACATTAGCGTCACAGAGTTTACGAATGTCGCGCCGCACGGTTTGAGCGGAGCAGTTGAGTCGCTGGGCAAGAAATTCGATCGAGGCATGCCCATGCAATTCAACCAAGGCAATTAGCTCGCGATGGCGTGGGTTTAAATGCGCTAGGTCAGTCATCGGTAACAAACAATCCCCTGATAAAAAAATCCGGCCTTGCGACCGTCCGTCATCAAATTGACACAGCGGGGCGCGACCATAACGATCAAATTATTACATTTTGATCAAAACATGACTCAGACATTACAAATTTATCTTGATGAATGCCAGCGTATCATGACCCACGCAGGTGAGCCTCTGTTGCCCAAAATGCGTCCGCTTGGCGAGGCCGACTGGCCAGCCGTACTGCAATCCCCCTGCCTGCCCCGCGAAGCGCTGATTGCATTAAAGCGCAGTAACACGCCGATGCAGCGTCCCCCGGTAGGCGTTATTGGCCCTCGCGAGGCCACACAACAACAGCTTGAAATAGCCTATGCCTTAGGTGCAGGGCTGGCTGAGCTGGGCATTCCGCTGTTATGTGGCGGCCGGGGTGGCGTTATGGAAGCGGCCAGCAAAGGGGCCGCGCTCAAGGGGGGTGAGGTCATCGGCCTGCTGCCCGATACTAGCGCGGAAGCCGCCAATCCCTGGGTCACACTGCCTATTGCCAGCGGTTTAGGCGAAGCACGCAACGTGCTTATCGCCCGAGCCAGTGTGGTGCTGATCGCCGTAGGCGGCAGTTTGGGCACGCACACCGAGGTAGCCTTTGGCCGTCACTTTAATAAGCCTGTACTCACCTTCCCTGATGCCCCTAATGCCGAAGGCACTACGCCTATCTGCAGCGTGGAAGAGGCCTTAGCGCTAACGGCCGCACACCTATGGGGAGTCACACAACCATCATGAATATATCAACAAACGATCAAATTCTTACATTATGGTCATTTATCTCTATTAACAGTTAGGGGCCAGATATGCGACTGATCACTTATTGCTACTTGGTTTACCTGTTGGCCCCTATCGTCCTACTGCTCGTAGGCGCTTTCGGCGACCAGTGGAGCAATACGCTGCTACCTGAGGGGTTAACCTGGCGTTGGTTTATCAGCGTATGGGAAGAAACCACCTATCGAAACGCCATGTTGACGACGCTCAAACTGGCCTTAACCACCTGTCTGATCAATATATTATTAGTCGTACCGCTGGTATATGGCGTAACGCTTAAATTCCCTGCTGTGGCTCAGAGCATCACGCGTCTTCTGGTCATGCTGCCGATAGCCGTTCCCCAGTTGGTCATAGGCTTTGCTTTCATTCTGGCTTTTAGCACGGCCATGCTGCCCTGGCTGGGTAGCCACTGGCTGCTAGTGGCAGGGCATGTGGTGGTGACTTTTCCTTACCTCTTCTACACCGTGTATGCCGATATCGAAGCCTCTCCCCTCAAAGCCTATGAACGCATGGCTCAGTCCCTTGGGGCGGCCGAGTGGCAACGCTTTTTGCATCTCTATTTGCCGTTGGTATACCGCTCGGTATTTACCGGCAGCTTAACGGTTGCGGCGCTGTCCATTGGCGAGTTTGAGCTGAGCAACCTGATTTCAGGCTTCATGACCCAGCCCTATCCAGTGGTACTGATTCAAGCATTTTACCGCACCACGGGCTTCGCCTGCGCCGCAACGCTTTTTCTGCTCTCGCTCGCACTGCTGTTTTCACTGTTTTCCACCCTGGTGCAGTGGCGGCTGGGCCGAACCTCCCCCCAGGAGTTACCGCAATGATTGCGCTTGAAAACATCCAGTTCCACTACCCCCACAGCAGCGTGGGTGTTCACGACATCAACCTACGGGTAGAAACGGGCGAATTTCTGGTGGTAGTGGGTGCCAGCGGCTCGGGAAAAAGCACGCTTTTACAGCTTATCGCGGGCTTTCTCACTCCGCTTCAAGGGCGCGTTCTGCTTGATCACCAAGATGTTACTCAGCTCACTTGCGGCGAGCGCGCGTTGGGAATTGTGCTTCAGGACTATGTACTCTTTAACCACATGACGGTACTGGGCAACGTGGCCTACCCGCTTAAGGTCAAAGGCGTTCGCCATGAAGAGCGCCACCGGCGTGCCCGCAAGATTCTCCACGATGTGGGGCTTGAGGCACTGGAAAATGTTTACCCTCACCAGCTTTCCGGCGGCCAGCAGCAGCGAGTGGCCATTGCCCGCGCGCTGGTATTCGAACCCCGCGCCCTTCTGCTCGACGAACCGTTTTCAGCCCTCGACGCCTCCCGCCGCGAGTCGATGCGCCAGGAGCTTAAGCATTTACAGCGTCAATTCGGCGTCACCACGCTAATGATCACCCATGATCAAGAAGAGGCGCTGATGCTGGGAGATCACGTCGCCATTCTTGAGCAGGGCAAGCTCCTTCAGCACAGTTCTCCGCACCAGCTTTATACGCAACCAGTGAATGAGGCCGTTGCACGTTTCATTGGCCGTACCAACTTTATCGATGCTCAGGTGCTTGATTCGCAGCGGATTGAAACCGCCGATCTAGGCATCTTAGAAGTGGCGCCACACGCCTTTACGACGGGGCAAGCCGTACGCGCCATGATTCGCCCTGAAGCCATTGTTGCCAACCCGGCTAGCGATGTCGCTAACCAGACCTCTACCACGCTGATAGAGCGCCAGTTCCTGGGCGCCCAGCAACGTCTGCACCTTCTCTGCGGCACTACCACGTTGTCGCTTGAGTCGGCCTCACCGCCGGATCACATCACTCACGTGGCGCTTCCTCCCACACATATCCACCTGTTCAATCGCTGAGGTACTACCATGCAACGCTCTTTTGCTTACTGCCTACTCTCCGCCCTTAGCCTGCTGCCTTTGTCGGCATATGCGGCCAACACGCTTGACGCTGAGCTCTACGACGGCGAGCAAGCCCTCTACGATGCCGCCCAGGAAGAAGGGCTGGTTGTATCGTTTGATACCGGCCCCACCTGGGCCAATTGGCAAAGCCAGTTCAACCGTTTCACGGAACGCTACCCTGGTGTTCAAATTGTTTTTAACGACCTGGGCTCGGGTGCCACCGTGGTTGCTTTGGAGCAGGCCCGCAACCGCCCCCAGGCCGATACTGCCTACTACTACGCTTCTTCCGCCATTAATGCACATGAGAAAGAGCTGTTAAGCCCATTTACCCCCATCAATTTCGATAGCATTCCAGATGTCTTCAAAGCAGACGCGGGTGAGTGGTTCACGATCCACTCCTTGAACGTAGCCTTTATCGTTAATACCCAGTTAGTTGATGAAGTGCCGCAAAGCTGGGAAGACCTGCTCGATGAACAGTATCGAAACAGTATCGTCTACCTTGACCCGCGCTCGACCGGGCAGGGCCAAGTCCTCACCCTGGCGGCCAATTATGCGATGGGAGGCGATCTCGACAATCTATCGCCAGGCATCGATTATCTTGCTGAATTGAGCCGCGTCGGTAATGTTGCCCGTGTGGTCGGTACCACGCCCTACGCGCAGTTCGTGCGCGGTGAGATTCCCATCTGGATCGGCTATGAAAACGACGGCCTAAAAGCCAGCATTACCGACGGCATGGGCGACAACGCGGCCGTGGTGATCCCTGAAGAGGCTTCAGTGGCAGCGCCGTATGCTATTTCGCTGGTTAAGAACGGGCCAAACCCTAATGCCGGGCGCTTGTGGCTGAACTATGTGATGTCGAACGAAGGTCAACGTACCTTTGCGGAAGGATTTGTGCGCCCTGTCAACGGAGATATCGAGCTGCCCGACACGCTGGTAGATGCGCCGCAGATTCGACCGCTGGATGTGCAAAAAGCATCAAGCATTAGCGCTGACCTAAGCCACCAGTGGACTCAGCACGTTCTTAATCAATAAGGCTACGCCATGCCTCGTCTGCGCTTTTTTACTGTTTTGCCGCTGGTTCTACCCAGCGGCATTATCTATACGCTGTTTTTTATTGTGCCGCTGGCGCTCCTGGTCATCGCAGCACTTGAGTCGCCTATCACCACCGGTGCCCGTCTGCTCAGCGAGGGGCTGGTGTTTAAAAGCCTGATGACGAGCGTCGCCTTATCCGCCAGCACCGCGCTGTTGTCGGTCGTCGTCGGCGTTGTGATTGCCGAGTTTCTTTACCATCAGCCAGAGCGCAGGCGCTTTTTCCTGTTATGGCTGATCTCACTCCCACTAGTGTTCAGCGGTCTGATTGTGGCGTATGGCTTTATTCTGCTATTGGGTCGAGCGGGCTTTATCACGCTGTCCCTGGCATCGCTGGGAGTCGACCCCGTGTGGTTTGGCCGCTTTGTGTATACCCCTCAGGGGCTGGTATTGGTGTATGCCTACTTCTTGGTGCCCCGCGTGGTTCTAGTGATGCTGCCAGTGGTACAAGGACTCAACCGCCGCCAGTTAGTAATGGCCGAAAGCTTTGGCGCTACTCGTTGGCAGCAGATTCGTGACGTTTACCTACCGCCGTTACTGCCTGCGTTGATCTCCTCTTGGAGCCTTTGTGCTGCCGTAGCTTTTGGCGCCTATGGTACGGCCCTGGCGCTTACCGGTTCACAGATCAACCTGCTGCCGCTCCTGCTTTACAGCAATATTTCCGACGCAGGGTCTGATATGGCCTCTGTTGCCCTTCTTGCGCTGCTAATGATGTGTTGCTGCTTGTTGCTAACCCTTCCCGGCGAATGGATTCGTCGACGTTCTCAGCATCGATAGCGCTTGCGGGGCAACGAATTTGCCCCGCTCTATATTCGATAGGAGACTACTCAGGAGTGCTAGCAACCGCAGATGCTTCACTGATTGGTTGAATTCAGGTTACATTATCAGGAGACAAAATCCTTTTGGCCTCATCCAAAGATAGCGTTTCTCCACCAAAATGAATGACGGCATGGCAGTTCGGACAAACCGGCACCAGATCTTTTTCAAAATTTACTTTATATTTTTTGCCGATTTTGGAAATAGGAACGATGTGATGAACATGAATAAAACCTGAGTACGCATCTCCATACCTCTCACCATAGTCAAAGCCACAAAAAAAGCAGCTAGCACCATGCTCAGCGATACATGCATCTCTTGCACCTCGGCTTCTTTCATACCTATTGACAAATACTTTTAAACTTGCACCCTCAGGAAAATCTTTTTCATTTTCTGTTTCTGTGGGGCTAATAACGATATTTTGATAATCTGATGGTAAATAACCATGTCCATTGCTTCGTTCCCGAATAACCTCAATAGAATCATTCAAATCTGTTAAGAAAACTTTAAACTCAGCCAGAGCTTCTGGAAAACTACTTAAATTAAATCTTGTTTCATTAATATCGTCCCAGGAACGGCCTACAGCATCTGCAAGCCTCTCCCTATCTTTCTTCGAATCTAACCTTACCCTCACACAAGATGGTTTATCTTTTCTTGGTTTTGTGATTGAAAACAATGGCCGCCCTTTAGGCTTCCCTTTCGGTTTTTTCCCCGCACTAATCGCGGCCCCACCACCTAAAATAGACTTATAGATATCGATCTTGGGGTAGGTTTCACGAAGAGCTCTCACCACCACCTCAAGCCCGGCTCTTTCTTTCGGGGAAAGACGGAAATATAACTCTTTAACTATTTCATCGTCCCAAATTCTCATTATCACGCTCCCAACAAAAAAGAATAAAAGTAGAAGCGCAACCACGCTTCATACAGTGTGCTTGGTATCCGAGGCTACACGCCAGTAAGCCATCGACTGTGCGGAGACAATACCCTGAGTACTGCCAATCTCGATCACTGCCTGCTGGAAAGCCGCTGCCAGTTTTGGTTGGTGACAAAGTGCCAGAGAACGAATCATCCGCGAAATACGCAGGTGATTATGCCCACCTGCCTTGAGCCAAATATGATCGCGGATATTGAGGCTCGGTTGGGCTGTAATGTTGAGCCCATCCCGCACTAAACCCAAAAAACTTAACAACACATCCAGCGACACGCGCTGCTGCTCGCGTAACGCACTATCGTCGTGAAATACTTCACGCTCGACATCAGTCAGTCGCGGAGCAAAACCGTTAAAACGGCCAGCCTCGGGAATGGGAAAAAGCCATTGAATATAATCATGGGTGTGCTCCAGCCAGAAGTGCGACAAGGCCCAAACGGCATCGATATAGCGCCCTTTATGATCCGGTGCCTCGCCACGGTAAAAAGCGATCAGCGGTGTAAGCTGGTGGCTCATAGCATTTCCTCGTGATTCCCTCGGTAATACAATGATACTTTGAAGTAACGACACCACTTTACTCGACTAGCCGTAAAGATTCCCGGATTCCCTAAAGCAAGGGACAGCAATGAACGCACCAACGCCCACTACACTCTCCGTCAGCCAACTCAACCAGCGCGCCAAGCAAACCCTCGAGCGCGATGTGGGCGAGGTGTGGGTGGAGGGCGAGCTCTCTAATGTCTCCCGCCCGGCGTCGGGGCATGTCTATTTCACGCTGAAGGATGACCGGGCGCAAATCCGCTGTGCGCTGTTTCGTCAGCGGGCGCGGTTTGTCTCGGCGCCGATGCGCGATGGCGATCAGGTGAAGCTGCGCGGGCGGGTGTCGCTGTTTGAGCCCCGGGGTGACTACCAATTGATTGCCGAGGCCGTACAGGCCGCTGGATTGGGCGAGCTACTGGCGGCCTTTGAGCGCTTGAAAGCGCAATTAGAAGGCGAAGGCGTGTTTGCCAATGCCCGGCCGCTGCCCTTTCCGCCCCGTAAGCTGCTGATTTTAAGCTCTGCCACGGGGGCAGCGATACGCGATGTATTGGCCGTATTGGAAGCGCGCTGGCCGCTGGCCGATGTGACGCTGATTCCGGTGCCAGTGCAGGGGGCAGAAGCCGCCCCCGCAATGATTTCAGCTCTAGGGCTATTGAACCGCCAAACACAACTCGACCCAGAGCGCGATGTCATTCTGATTACCCGCGGCGGCGGTAGCCTGGAAGATTTATGGGCGTTTAATAATGAGCACCTCGCACGGGCGATCTTTCACTCCCGGCTGCCGGTAATGTCGGCGGTAGGTCACGAGGTGGACGTCACCCTAGCGGATTTTGCCGCGGATATGCGCGCGCCCACCCCCTCGGCGGCCGCCGAGCGCTTGGTGCCGGATCAAAATACCCTCAAGCGCCAGCTGGAGCATCAACACAGCCGTTTGCAGCGGGCGATGCAGGCCCGCCTGGAGCGCGACAGCCAGCGGCTGGATACGCTGCGCGCCAAGCTGCGCCATCCCGGCGAACAGCTTAACCGCCAGCGTCAGCATTTAACCGCCCTTAATCAGCGCTTGAATCGCGCCATGCAGCAAACGCTTAGCCAACAAAAAGCCCAGGTGACACAGCTGGGCAGGCGTTTACTCAGCCAGGATATGGCGCGCTTACATCGTGCGGAAAGCGAGCGGGTGAATCAGCTACAGCGCCGCTTGGGCAAGGCGATACAGCGCCAGCTTGAAAGCCGCCAATCGCGATTAACCAGTGCTGCGCGGGAGTTGAATGCGGTCAGCCCGTTGGCAGTCTTGGGGCGTGGCTATGCGATTGTTCAGGATGAACAGGGCCAAGTGATTCGCCGCGCGGAAGATACCCAGCCCGGCCAGAAGCTTAAATTGAAGCTTGGTGAAGGCAGGCTAAGCGTGGAAGTTAAGCGGCGTCTAAAGTCCGGGGGTTAAAGACTGGGGTTAAAGTCCTAAGTTAAATGGCCGATAGCTTATAACAATCCTGAATCCGTGAGACCGGCCCCGGAAGCACTTCTAACCCACTGACCTGCATGGCAATATAGCCATTACCGCCATTCACCCAGACAGTGCCATGCCCAACATAAAGTTCCGCGC
>NZ_JBNNIW010000056.1:0-15943 GCF_050269715.1 Halomonas sp. NPDC076908
GGCGCATACCGCACTGGAGCAACTGTTTGCGGGGGAGGTGCCAGCCTTCATGCAGCAAGAAGCCCCGACTCAGCCAACCGGTGCTGAATAGTTACAATTACTTAACTATTTGCTTGAGCAAGCCGGAATTGATAGCTCGGCAATAGATTGGACATCTCATCCCTCACTTAGTGAAGACGATTTGGCGCTTAGTATTTGCCAAGGTGAGGCCGATGTTGGATTAGGTGTAGAAGCCGCTGCCCATAGACAGCAGTTGGGGTTTATTCCTTTATGCGAAGAGCCATTTGATTTAATCATGCAGCGGCGCAGCTACTTCGAACCTGCTGTCCAACGACTATTCGCATTCACTCTTCAGGCGCGCTTTATACATCGAGCAGAAGCATTGGGTGGTTATGATATAAGCGAGCTAGGCAAGGTTATCTATAATGCCTAGGTGCTTATAGTCGATTGGATAACCACATTCGTTAGCAGGATAGCTTGACGCTGTTGCTGTATGCGCCACACTAGTGGAGCGTTACAAACGCAAATCATCACGAAAAGGAGAGCATGATGAAACAAGCACTAAACGGTAAACGAGTGGCCATTTTAGCCGCCGATGGTTTTGAAGAGTCAGAGCTGAGTGTGCCGCGGGCTGCCCTTCAAAAAGAGGGCGTCGATGTTCACGTGGTGACTCCTGATGGAAACGGTATTCGTGCGTGGGCAGAAACCGAGTGGGGCGATACCTACGAGTCCGACAAGGCCCTTGCTGAGGCGAACTCTTCTGACTACCACGCATTAGTACTGCCAGGTGGTTTGTTTAATCCTGATGAGTTACGCACTAATCATGAGGCCTTAAGTTTCGTTAAGGCATTTTTCGAGGCTGGCAAGCCAGTCGCGGCTATTTGCCATGCGCCTTGGATTTTAATTAATGCAGGTGTGGTTGAAGGTCGTCGTATGACGTCTGTGCCCAGCGTTGAGCAAGATCTTCGCAACGCCGGTGCTGAGTGGGTAGATGAGCCTGTCGTTGTTGATAGTGGCCTTGTTACCAGCCGCACACCGAAAGACTTGGATGCTTTTAACGCCAAGTTACTCGAAGAGCTTCAGGAAGGGCGTCACTCCGGGCAACACGCTTGATGAGTCTATTGCGTGAGTGGGCAAGTTTTGTCAAAAGGCTTGTCCATGTTGTTGCCAAACCGATTAAAGGCGACAGTAGCCGTGGGGGGATGGTCGTCCATCCTTACCGCGGCTATGGCTCCCAGAAAGAAGTTTTCGTTATGGGGCGGGTTTTTCGTCAAGCCGCGCTAGGTCGTGCTATTCCTCGCCATGGCATGCTGCGAGATACCGCAGATGTGACACGGCGCATTTTCCGTCGTGGCCTGGCCAACGCGCAGGTAGAAATTCATCTTGGCGAAAACCAGCTGTGCGTGGGCACTGATCGATATGGCTATTTCGATGTGCACTTGCCGATCAGTCATGCGCTGCCCATTGATGTCTCGTGGCATCGTGCTGATATTATGGTGCACTGTCCCGGCCAAACCCCGGTGCGAACCCACGTAGAGGTTTACGTGCCGCCTCCAGAGGCTGATTTACTGATCATTAGCGATATTGACGACACGGTAATGTTCACCGGCGTGGCGGAAAAGCTCAAAATGCTTTACCGCTTGTTTGTTAAAAAGCCCCATCGCCGCACTGCCTTCCCTGGTGTAGCGTCGCTTTACCAGGCACTTCATCGCGGCGTTAGCGAACGTGCCGAGCGGCCCATTCTGTATGTTTCACGGGCACCGTGGGCCATTTATGAAATGCTTGAAACCTTTTTTCAAATTAACCGTATACCCGTCGGCCCTATTCTGTTTTTACGCGAGTGGGGAATCTCGTGGCGTCGTCCCTGGCCGCGCAAGGCAGAGGAGCATAAGCGTGAATTGATCGACCGCATGCTGACGCTTTATGACGATTTGCCATGTATTTTGATTGGTGATAGTGGGCAACACGACCCTGAAGTGTATATCGAAATCGTAAAAGCCTATCCGGATCGTATTAAAGCCATCTATATCCGTCGTGTAGATAAAGACCCTAAGCGTGAGCAGGCCATTCAGCGTTTGCGCGATGAGTTAGTGGGCACCCAGTGCGACTTGGTGCTCGCTGCTGATAGCGTATTAATTGCCGAGCATGCCTATTCGCAGGGTGATATCTCTGCGCAGGGATTAGCGTCAGTAAAGCGGGATGTAGAAGAGCAGCGTAACGATCCTGCATAATGCTTTAGCCTAGCTGACCATCATGGTAAAAATACACCTTACGCCGTGGCCGAAAAGAGACTTTTTGCGGTCATACATGCGGTCATAAATCGTAGCGGCGTTTTTACTCATAGGTGTTGCCATGGTTGTTCTGTTGGTCATCTTCGCGCTGGCCGTTTTTGTATTGCCTAATATGTGGGCCAAATGGGTGCTCAAACGGCATACCCGTGGGCGTGACGATTACCCAGGTACCGGCGCGGAACTCGCTGATCATCTCCTGCGCCGCTTAGGTGTTGAGGGCGTAAACGTAGAGCGTACCGAGTACGGTGATCATTACGATCCCGAAACCCGCTGTGTGCGTCTTTCGCCCGATAACTATGATGGTCGTTCGCTAACCGCCGTGACGGTGGCTGCCCATGAAGTGGGGCATGCTATTCAGCATCACGAAGGCTATACGCCGCTTTTGGCGCGCAGCCGCTTGGTGGGTGTCGCACAAAAAGCCGAAAAATTGGGTGCCATTTTAATGATGGCAGCCCCTTTTCTGTTTTTATTAACCCGTTTACCCGGGGGCCTGGCGATCGTCATTGTTATGGCGGTGATCAGCTTTGGCACGGCCGCTCTGGTGCATCTGGTGACGCTACCGGTAGAGTTCGATGCCAGCTTTAATCGGGCACTGCCATTATTGAAAGAGTACGTACCGCCTGCCGATATGGCAGGGGCGCGGCATGTACTCACCGCCTGCGCTTTTACCTATGTCGCAGCATCACTCGCCAGCGTAATGAACCTGGGCCGCTGGCTGGTGATTTTGAGAAGGTGAGCGGTGCTTACTCCGGCTTATTGGCAATAATCACCGCCCGGCGCGGCGCGGGGTAGCCTTCAATGGTGCGGGTGCGGTCGTTAGGGTCAAGGAAATCTGCTAGTGACTGAAAGGTCATCCACTCAGTGGAGCGCTGCTCTTCATGCGTGGTAACCGCTTCATCGACAACGCGTACGTTGATAAAACCACAGCGTTCCAGCCAGTGACACAGCGCTTTAGAAGAGGGTAGGAAGTAGACATTAGGCATGGCGGCATAGCGTTCGCCGGGTACAAATACTGTCCGCTCATCGCCTTTTACTACTAGGGTTTCCAGTACCAGCTCACCGCCAGGCGCCAAGGCGGCTTTTAATTGCTGAAGATGCTCTAACGGGGCAGGGCGGTGATAAAGCACGCCCATAGAAAAGACCGTATCGAAGAACCCCAGGTTCGCTGGCACATCTTCTATGCCGACCGGCAAAAACTGCGTTCTGCCACCATCAGCATCACCAACGAAGTGGCGCACTGCCTGGAACTGCCAATAGAAGCGCGGCGAAGGGTCGATCACCAGAACGAAAGCAGCACCTGCTCCCGTCATACGCCAGGCGTGATAGCCACTGCCACCACCCACATCGAGCACTTTGCGGTACTTAAGCGGCGCTAAATGCGGCGCCACTCTTTGCCATTTCCAGTCCGAACGCCACTCGGTGTCGATGTGAATGCCGCCCAGTTGAAAAGGGCCTTTGCGCCACGGAGCGAGCTTTCTGAGCAGGTTAAAGCACTGCCGCTGTTGGCTATCGCTAAGGTCGAGGTCAACGCTGACGGTATCGCTGTTTAAGTCTACACGCCGTTCGATGGGCAGTGCGGGCAGCTTAGCCACGGCTTTTTCCCAAGCGGGTAGGTCGCCATGACGATTACGGTCAAGCCCATAGGCCAACTGTTCGGGTAGCTTGGCGAGCCAGGGTGTTAGCGATTTATCGAGGGTAGCTTGGTCTAAAAAAGCTTGATACAGGGCACGGTGATCATCGGGTAACAACACCTCACCCCTCCTTGAACGCAATTACTGAGGCAAAATTCAAATACTGGAACCAGGTCACTGAGCGGGGAAAGCCCGCCTGCGTTAAGCGGCCATGAAGCGCATCAAGTGTGTCAGGCACCAATACGTTTTCAAGGGCGGTACGTTTCTGGCTAATTTCTAAATCGCTATAGCCATTGGCGCGCTTAAAATCGTGGTAGCGCTCAACCCGCCAGGCGTTGTCGCGCTCATCAGCATCGACGGTTTTCTCCGAGAGAATCAGCACGCCGCCGGGTTCCAGCGCTGCGTAAAGCCGTGCCAGCAGCGCATCGCGGTCCGCCGCGGGCAGGAACTGCAGCGTAAAGTTGAGAATGATCATGCCGGAAGGCGCATACTCCAGGGTGCGGATATCGGCTTCTTCCACCTGCATCGCGTACGCTGGGCACTCATCAGCAAAGGTTTGCCGTGCCTGAGCCACCATCGCGGGGGAGAGATCAACGCCGGTGTAGCGAAAAGCATCAGGCGCAAGCGTGCCGGCCAAAGCAAGCCCCGACGCGCCGAGCGAGCAGCCTAGGTCATAGACATGAGCGCCGTGGCGCAGATGACGCTGGGCAATCAGACTCAGCATGCCTAGAATTTGCCCATAGCCAGGCACTGATCGACGGATCATGTCAGGAAAGCATGCGACCACCTTTTCATCGAATGAGAACCTCGCCACTCGGTCAAGGGGTGTCGAAAAGATAGCGTCACGGTAAGATGCATCACTCATGGTCAGACCAGAATTATTAATAAGGCTGCATAGTTTACGCGTCCTATCTAAGTCAGAACAGTAAGTCAGAACAGTAAGTCAGAAGAGTAAGCCAGAACAGACCCTGCATGGAACGACGCCACTGGAGATGCCACATGGCCTCAGCATCAAGCGCTACCCCCGATACGTTACCCGCATGGCAGACGTTAAAACATCACGCTGAAACGCTGCAGCACGTTCACTTGAAAACGCTGTTTGGCACCGAGCCTTCGCGTTGGGAGAACTTTACTCGCCAGGTGGCGGGCTTAACGCTAGATCTCTCCAAGCAGCGCTGGGATGACGATACGCTCGAACATCTCTTTACGCTGGCTAGCGAGGCGGGTGTGCCTTCGGCCATTGATGCGCTGCTGAGTGGTAAGCGGGTGAACGTCAGCGAAAACCGTCCAGCGTTACATACGGCGTTGCGCTTGCCAGCCGATGCCACGCTTGAAGTCGAGGGTGAGGATATCGTCGCTGCCGTGCATGAAAGTCTTGCCCAAATGGAAAATTTAGTGAGCCGGTTACACGCCGGGCAGTGGCGCGGTGCTACCGGCAAGCCTATCCGCCATGTGGTTAATCTGGGCGTTGGCGGTTCTGACCTGGGCCCATTAATGGTCACCCATGCGTTGGCGGATTACCGACCCAAAGATATTCATCCTGTGGAAGTGCATTTTGCCTCTACCATGGATGGCTCGCAGTTAGCGGATTACCTAAGTCGGTTAAACCCTGAAACCACTATTTTTGTGCTGTCATCCAAGTCGTTTACCACCATTGATACGCTCTCCAACGCTAACACTGCACGCGAGTGGTTGTTGGGACGTTTAACGCAGCATGGTGCGACGCCGATTAGCGCTGGGATGGTGGTGCGTCAACACTTTATCGGGGTTTCAGCCAGCCCTGACAAAATGACCGAGTGGGGAATTACGCCTGATCACCAGCTAACTTTTTGGGAGTGGGTGGGTGGGCGCTATTCACTGTGGGGTACCATTGGCTTACCGATTGCGCTAGTCGTGGGGATGGACAATTTCCGTGAATTTCTAGCCGGCGCCCATGCCATGGATCGCCATTTTTCTGAAGCGCCCATGGAAGATAACTTGCCGATTCTGCTTGGCTTGGCAGGCATCTGGAACGTCAATTTTCTGGATATCCGTGCGCACTCCATTCTTCCCTACGACGGACGATTGGAGTATTTCGCTGCCTATCTTGAACAGCTCGAGATGGAGTCCAACGGCAAGTCAGTCACCCGCCAAGGTCAGCCGGTTAACTACTCCACCTGCCCAGTACTTTGGGGCCAGCTTGGCCCAAACGCCCAGCACGCGTTTTATCAGCTGTTGCACCAGGGTACTCAGCCAGTCGTGTGTGATTTTATTGCCCCACTTAAGCGCTACGACGAAGTTGAAGACCTGGACACCCGGCGCCATCTTAAAACCCAGCACCGTTTGGCGCTGGCCAACTGTTTTGCACAGTCCCGGGTATTAATGCTCGGTGATGACGCCTTGGAAGATGACGGCCCACGGCCAGAGCATAAGCGCTACCGTGGCAATCAGCCCTCGACAACGGTGCTGCTTGACCAGCTCACCCCTGCGACCCTTGGTTCGCTTATCGCGCTTTACGAGCATAAGGTCTTTGTTCAGGCGGTGATTTGGGATATCAACCCGTTCGATCAGTGGGGCGTTGAGCTGGGCAAACAGATTGCCACCGATACTCAGAAAATCATCGACCATCAGGGCGATCTATCGCGGATGGATGCTTCCAGTAAGGGGTTGATTGAAGCGTTCTGGGCGGCTGAGCAGGAGTAATGTAGCCATTCAAGCCCGGGGCTAACCCGGCGACAGGTCTACGAGGAGGCGCTGTGAACCCATCCATGGGCGCTAAATTTGCCATCCATGGCAAATGACCTCCTCTACGACCTATCCCCGGCGCCCCTGGTAATAAGCATGAAGCATGGCTAGATATACAGCTTTTTGCTTTTCCGCTATCCTGTGCGTCTTTGCAAGCCGCCAATGACTCGTTTCAGCATTCAATATGGCTGCCAGTACGATTTTTCAGGGAACCGACGTTACATGACCCAGTTTGATGCCTCTCAGTACGGCGCGAGTTCCATCGAAGTCCTGTCCGGGCTTGAGCCGGTACGTAAGCGTCCCGGTATGTATACCGACACCGCACGCCCCAACCACCTTGCTCAGGAAGTGATTGATAACAGCGTCGATGAGGCGCTGGCGGGCCATGCCACCGAGATTAACGTCGTACTGCATAGTGACGGCGGCATTGAGGTACAGGATAACGGCCGTGGCATGCCCATCGACATGCACCCCGAGCATGGCTTATCGGGCGTTGAGCTGATCTTTACCAAGCTGCACTCCGGCGGAAAGTTCTCCTCGACCAGCTATCGCTTTTCGGGCGGTCTACACGGGGTAGGGGTTTCTGTTGTTAATGCGCTGTCACGACGATTAGACGTTGAAGTTACCCGCGACGGCGCACGCCACGCCATGGCCTTTGAGTTTGGCGAAAAAGTTGAAGAACTGCATGAAATTGGCAAAGCCCCCAAGCGGGCGAGTGGCACCCTGGTGCGCTTCTGGCCGGATGAAAGCTACTTCGATAGTCCCAAGTTAGCACTCACCCGGCTTAAGCATTTGCTGCGGGCCAAAGCGGTACTCTGCCCAGGCTTGAAAGTCACCTTGCGAGAACCCGACGGCACCTCCACCGAGTGGGCGTTCGCCGATGGCCTGCGCGACTATCTGGTTGAAGCGACGGACGGCTACGAAGTGCTGCCCCGCGAGCCTTTTGTAGGCCACTTCAACGACGACGAACACGGCGTCGATTGGGCGATTCAGTGGTTGCCCGAGGGCGGTGAAGCGTTGCTCGAAAGCTACGTTAACTTGATTCCCACACCCCAGGGCGGCACGCATGTCAACGGATTCCGTTCCGGGTTACTGGACGCACTGCGCGAGTTTTGTGAATACCGCAGCCTGTTGCCTCGCGGTATCAAGCTGACCGCCGATGATTTATGGGAGCGCACCTCCTTTGTGCTCTCAGTAAAAATGCTCGACCCCCAGTTTGCCGGTCAAACCAAAGAGCGGCTTTCGTCACGGACCATTGCAGGCTTTGTGTCCGGCGTCGTTAAAGACGCTTTCTCGCTGTGGTTAAATCACCACGTGGATCAGGCCGAAGCGATTGCCGAACTGGTTATCAGTGCGGCGCAAAACCGTCAGAAAAAAGCCAAAAAAGTTCTCCGTAAAAAGGTCACTTCCGGCCCGGCTCTACCCGGCAAGCTGGCGGATTGCTCCGGTCAGGACCCCGCTCAAAGCGAGCTGTTTTTAGTCGAAGGGGACTCGGCGGGCGGCAGTGCCAAGCAGGCGCGCAACCGCGAAACCCAGGCGATTCTGCCTCTGCGCGGTAAAATTCTGAATACCTGGGAAGTCGATACCCACGATATCTATGGCTCCCAGGAAGTGCACGATATTGCCGTGGCTATTGGCGCCGACCCCGGCAGCGATGGTCTGGAGAAACTTCGCTACCACAAGATTTGTATTCTCGCCGATGCCGACTCCGACGGACTACACATCGCCACGCTGCTGTGTGCATTGTTCGTGCGCCACTTCCCAAGCTTGGTAGATGCTGGGCACGTCTATGTGGCAATGCCGCCCCTTTACCGTATTGACCTGGGTAAAGAGGTGCACTACGCCCTCGATGAGAGTGAAAAAGCCGCCATTCTAAAGCAACTGGCCAACAAACGTGGCACGCCTAACGTGCAGCGTTTTAAAGGCCTGGGTGAAATGAACCCGCTACAACTGCGAGAAACCACGATGGCGATAGAAACTCGCCGCCTAGTGCAGCTCACCTTGACGGATGGTGACGGCACCATGGAAATGATGGATATGCTGCTGGCCAAAAAACGCGCCAGTGACCGCAAAAAGTGGCTGGAAGATTACGGCAACCTCGCAGACATTGAGGTATAACCCCCGATGACCATGGATATTCAAGTAGCGGAGGGAGATGTAGAACGTCTTTCCTTGCGCGGCTACACCGAAAAAGCGTACCTCGACTACTCAATGTACGTGATTCTTGACCGTGCCTTGCCCAATGTTGGCGACGGTATGAAACCCGTGCAGCGGCGGATAATTTACGCCATGCGCGAACTGGCGCTACACGCCAACGCCAAGTACAAAAAATCGGCGCGTACCGTCGGTGACGTGCTGGGTAAGTTCCACCCCCATGGCGACAGCGCCTGCTACGAAGCCATGGTGCTAATGGCCCAGCCATTTAGCTACCGCTACCCGCTGGTGGATGGCCAGGGCAACTGGGGCAGCCCAGATGACCCTAAATCGTTTGCTGCCATGCGTTATACCGAGGCCAAGCTCTCCAAGTTTGCCGAAGTGCTACTCGGCGAGTTGGGTCAGGGCACCGTCGATTGGGTGCCTAACTTCGATGGCACCATGCAGGAACCGCTGGTGCTGCCTGCCAAGTTACCCCATGTTCTGCTCAACGGCGGTACCGGGATTGCCGTGGGTATGGCCACCGATATTCCACCGCATAACGTCTCGGAAATAGTTGAAGCCACCTGTCATCTGCTGCGTAATCCCAAGGCCACGACTGCCGATTTAATGGAATTTGTGCCCGCGCCGGATTTCCCCACTGATGCAGAAATCATTACGCCGCCTGCGGATCTGAAGAAGCTCTACGAAAGCGGCCGAGGCTCGGTAAAACTGCGCGCGCGCTACATTCGCGAAGAAGCCAATATTGTGATTACTGCGGTGCCCTATCAGGTGAGTGGTGCCAAGGTGCTAGAGCAGATTGCCGCTCAGATGCAGGCCAAAAAGCTACCCATGGTGGCTGACCTGCGCGATGAGTCGACGCATGAAGAGCCGACCCGGCTGGTGATTGAGCCACGCTCTAACCGCATTGACGTTGAATCATTGATGGCCCACTTGTTTGCCACCACGGACTTGGAAAAGAACGTGCGGGTGAACATGAACGTGATTGGCCTGGATGGCCGACCACGGGTGATGCCACTGCCTGAAATGCTCGGCGAATGGCTGCAATTTCGCCGCAGCACGGTACGCCGCCGTTTAGAGCACCGTCTAGGCAAAGTCGAGGATCGGCTGCATATCCTGGAAGGCCTGCTGATTGCCTACCTGGATCTTGACGAAGTGATCCGCATTATTCGCGAAGAGGATGACCCTAAAGCCTCGTTGATGGCGACCTTCAAACTCTCTGATCGCCAAGCGGAAGCAATCCTGGAGCTACGCCTGCGTCATCTTGCCAAACTCGAAGAGATGAAAATTCGTGGCGAGCAGGATGAGCTGGAAAAAGAGCGCAAGTATTTAGAAGGTCTGTTAGGCAGCGAAGCCAAGCTGACTACCCTGATCGAAAAAGAGATCCGTGCCGCGGGTAAAGAGCATGGCGATGCTCGCCGCTCACCGCTGGTAGAGCGTGAAGAGTCCAAGGCGCTGTCTGAAGTCGAGCTGATGGGCGCTGATCCGATTACCGTGGTGCTTTCTGATAAAGGCTGGATACGCGCGGCCAAGGGGCACGATATTGACCCCGAAGGGCTCTCCTATAAAGCCGGTGATAGCTTCCTACTGGCGGCGCGGGGGAAAACCAATCAGCCGCTGGTACTGCTGGATGATACTGGGCGTGCCTATACGCTTTCTGCGCATAACTTACCCAGTGCGCGGGGCCAGGGTGAGCCGGTTACCGGGCGTGCTAACGTTGCCGCCGGGGCGAAAATGGCGGGGCTGATGTTTGCGCCTCCAGAGCGGCGCTTTGTGCTTGCCACCGACGGTGGTTATGGCTTTGTGGCGCGGCTCGATACGCTCACCGGTAAAAACAAAGCCGGTAAAGCGGTGCTTAGCCTGCCCAAAGGCTGCAACGTCATGGCGCCGGTTGAAGTGCCTGAGGGCGACGAGCTTTGGGTTGCCTCGGTTTCAAACGAGGGCCGATTACTGCTATTCCCCTTGGATCAACTGCCTGAAATGTCCAAAGGTAAAGGCAATAAGATGCTTGATATACCCGGGCCGCGGGCAGCGCGTCGGGAGGAGTTTGTCTGCGGCCTTACCGTCTTAGCCTCTAACGAAGCGCTGATGATTCATGCCGGTAAGCGTAAACTTACTCTAAAAGCCGACGATTTAGCCTATTATCGCGGTGAGCGTGGCCGACGCGGCAGTAAATTGCCCCGTGGCTTCCAAAAAGTTGACCGGTTAGAGGCTGGGGAATAAATAATGGCAGGAGTTAATTAATGGCACGCGGTGATTTGATCCTAACCGTATTAGCAGCACGACTAACCGCGGACATTCAAACTCAGGTAGCGGCCTTAGTGGGGCACTTTGGCCTGCATGAGAAGAGTAACCAGCGACTGGCGGACGCCTCACTACAACAAGATGAGCATATCGACTGTATTGAGTATCGTCTGGTCGGCGAGGTGGATTTTGTAGCAGTGCGCGATGCGGCGCTGGTGCTAAGTGAAACGCTTGGCGTTGATATCGTGATCCAGAAAGATGCTCGTGATCATGTTCAGCCCCGTTTGGTCTGTTTTGATATGGACTCCACGCTGATCAAAGCCGAAGTGATTGATGAATTGGCGCGCCGCCATGGCGTGGGTGAAGAGGTGGCCGAAGTAACCGAGCGGGCCATGCGCGGCGAGCTCGATTTTAAAGCGAGCTTTCGCGAACGCATGAGCAAGCTAGCCGGATTAGATGAATCTGTACTGGCGGATATAGCTAATGAGCTACCGCTGATGGAGGGCGTTGAGCGCCTCATGGTCAACCTAAAGCGGTTGGGCTACCGCACCGTGATCCTCTCCGGCGGTTTTACCTACTTTGCTCGCCACTTGCAGGAAAAGCTCGGTTTTGACGAGATTCATGCCAACGAACTGGTGATAGAAAATGGCAAGGTCACCGGTGACGTGCATGAGCCGATAGTGGATGCCGAGCGCAAAGCCGACTTGTTAGAAACTATCGCGCTGCGTGAAGGCTTCACCCTGGAACAAACGATTGCCGTGGGCGATGGTGCCAACGACCTCAAAATGCTAGCAAAAGCAGGCATGGGGATCGCGTTTCAGGCCAAACCCTTGGTGCGTGCTCAAGCGCGCCAGGCGATTTCCACCCAAGGCATTGACGCCGTTCTCTACTTGATGGGTTACCGTCACATCGACTTGGAGGGCTAAACGGTGAGTGGAGGAGGGAAACAGGCGCCTTTTGCAGCGTGGCAAGACCGCTTTGAAAAGCTGCGTAGTAATAAAATTTTTGAAACGGTCGTCATCTCCATCATTGTTCTGTCCGCGCTGATGATCGGCGCGCGTACGTACGATGAGGTAAGCAGTTTCGAGCAGTGGTTGATGTATCTGGACGTGGCGGTCACAGTCTTCTTCTTGGTGGAGCTGTTAATTCGCATGGCCGCCGAGCGCAATTTGATCAACTTCTTTAAAAAGGGCTGGAACGTATTTGATTTCTTGATCGTGACAGCCAGCTTGATCCCCATGGATGAGTCGGAAATGGTGCTGCTGGCGCGCCTACTCAGGATTTTCCGTGTCTTGCGCTTGGTGTCGATGATCCCAGAGCTACGCTTGTTGCTCGTCGCCCTGGTTAAGTCGATCCCTCGCATGGGCTATGTCGTCCTGCTGATGTTTATCATCTTCTACATCTATGGCGCGATCGGTAGTTTCCTATTTCATAACGTTAATGAGGATCTATGGGGCAATATTGCCCTGGCGATGCTGACGCTTTTTCAGGTGGCGACGTTTGAGAGTTGGGCAACCGCGGTGCTTTATCCCGTCATGGACGTTTACCCCTATGCGTGGATCTACTTTCTCACCTTTATCTTTTTAAATGCATTTGTGTTTCTCAATATGATGATCGGTATTGTGCTCGACGTTATGCAGAAAGAGAGTGCACTGATTGATTTGGAGAGTGGTGAGGGGGAGGCCGCTGAGCTTCAGGGCTTGCGCACAGATGTGAGAGAGTTACGCGATCAGCTTAACCGAATGGAAGCCGTGTTGACGCAATCTCATGTACCCTCAGCTTCAACCCAAAGCGACGTGGGCGGTAAGCACATCGACAAGCCGACGACAGACTGATTTTAGGAGAGCCGCTATTATGTTGACTGATCCTTCCAAAAAATATCGCCCCTTTGTGGCCGTTGATTTGCCTGATCGTCAATGGCCAAGTAAGCGTATTGAAACAGCGCCTTCCTGGTGCAGCGTAGACCTACGCGATGGCAATCAGTCGTTGATTGATCCGATGGATCAGGAGCGTAAAGAACGCTTTTTCGACATGCTGCTTAATGTCGGCTTTAAAGAAATTGAAGTAGGTTTTCCGTCTGCATCGCAAACGGATTTTGACTTTGTGCGCTCGCTGATTGAGCACAATAAGATCCCTGACGATGTCACTATTCAAGTGCTGACCCAGGCTCGCCCGCACTTGATCGAGCGCACCTTTGAAGCGCTGAAAGGCGCCAAAAATGCCATCGTTCATGTCTATAACGCCACTGACCCGATGTTCCGTCGCGTGGTGTTCAACGTGGATAAGCCTGAATGCGTGCAAATCGCTGTGGAAGCCACTCAGCAGATCCGCGCGCAGATGGAAGCCGCGCCAGAAACTAACTGGACCTTTCAATACTCGCCCGAATTGTTTACCACGACCGAGATGGATTTTGCGGTAGAGATCGTCGAAGCCGTAATGGATGCTTATGGTGCTAATGCCAGTAAGCGCATGATCGTCAACCTACCCGCCACGGTTGAAGTCGCCACACCTAACAACTACGCCGACCAAATTGAATGGTTCTGCCGCCACGTTAAAAACCGAGACCATCTGATTGTCAGCGTTCATCCCCATAACGACCGCGGTACCGGTATAGCAGCAGCCGAGCTGACCCTGATGGCGGGGGCTGACCGCGTGGAAGGGACGCTGTTTGGTAACGGAGAGCGTACCGGTAACGTTGATATCGTCACCTTGGCGATGAATATGTTTACCCAAGGCGTCCATCCGCAGCTTGACTTCTCCAATATCACGCCAGTGATGCGTGAAGTAGAGTACTGCAACCAGTTGCCCGTGCATCCGCGTCATCCCTATGTGGGCGATTTGGTGTTTACCGCGTTCTCAGGCTCTCATCAGGATGCGATTAAAAAAGGCATGGCGGATCGCCGCGCAAACCCTGATGCGGTGTGGGATGTGCCTTATCTGCCTATCGACCCTCTCGACGTTGGCCGTAGCTACGAGGCGGTGATTCGCGTTAACAGCCAGTCGGGTAAAGGCGGTGTTTCATACCTGCTTGAGCAGGAGCACGGGATTGAGCTGCCGCGTCGCCTATCTATCGAATTCAGCCAGGTTGTACAGGAAGTGGCGGAGCGCACCGGTAAAGAGATCACCTCGCAGATGATCTATCAGGCATTCTTGGATGAGTATTTAGAGCAGTGGGTACCCTTTGCATTAGTTAACCACCGTTTGTCGTCTGAACCTGACAGCCCCAAAGTCACGCTGGACGCCGTGATTGAGGGGAGCGGCACACGGCAAACGTTAAAGGGAGAGGGCAACGGCCCGTTAGCCGCCTTTATTAACGCATTGGCAGCGGCTGGACACGATGTTGAGATTATCGACTACCACGAGCACTCCCGCGGCCAAGGCGCCGACGCTGAAGCGATCGCTTACGTGGAAGTGCGTATCGACGGTAAGGCGGTCTTCGGTGTAGGTAACGATGAAAGCATTACCAGCGCGTCAATGAAGGGGGTGTTGAGCGCGATCAATCGCCACCATTCGACTCAGCCCGCGGCGGCCAACGTGACGGCGGAGACGTTGGGATAGCCTTTGGGATAGCAGCCCTTAAGTCTGGCAAGCTGGCAAGCCCAGTTGTGAGAGTCTAGTGGTGGGAGGGCGCTTCAGCGCGCGAAGGGGGCTGCAGGCACCCTGATGTTATCAGTCTGGCAGCCTAAAGGGTCGCGAGTTAAAGCTGCCTTATATGGACCCGTCCCGTTGAGCAAGCAAGCCACGAGATGGACACGGATGAGGACTGCACGCTTATATCCGGCCTTTGATGATAGCGCTGCTATCTGGCCCTGATGGAATGCGCACTCTCTGCTCTTAATCTCCCACGCGGCCTCTCAATGGGCCTAACAGCTTTACAGAGTGACAGAGAGTCGGTCTTACCTGTGTGCCATCAATTGTCTTACTCACGCAACCTCGGGTGTGCTTACTGCAAACAACAAGATGACTTTTTTCTAAGGGCCTCGTCGAGGCAGCTGCCTCACTTTTTTATGCTTGATAAGCGCGTTGATGCGCAAGGATCGACCAGCAAATTCGCGCCATTTTGTTTGCCAAGGCCACAATCGCCTTGCGTTGGCCTACCCGTGCCGCCAACCGAATGATCCATTGCGCCAATCGGTCGGGGTGCTCTTGACGTTGAAATTGCCTCAACGCCGCTCTCGCCCCATGAACGAGTTGGCGCCGCACCTCGCTATTGCCGCGTTTGGTAATGCTTTTCAAGACGTTCTTGCCGCCACTTGAGTACTGTCTTGGTACCAAGCCAATGGAGGCGCTAAATTGCCGTCCATTAGGGAAGCGCTTGGGATCCCCCATATGACTGAAGAGCAACGTGGCATTGACTGGACCAATGCCTGGCACACTCATCAGTTGCTTCATGCTGGGCGTGGCCTGGACATAAGCGCCAAGCCGTTTATCGTATTCGGCGACGCGTGTGTCGAGTGCTTGCCACTCATCCAGGAGGTCATGCATGACATCGCATAAAGCCATACCCAGCTGAGGGTGACGCTCGTCGAGCAATCGGCGTATATCGCCTTGTCGGATGACGCGGTGGCCTTGGGCCACAATGATGCCAAACTCGTTTAACAGCCCACGTAACTCATTCCCAACGGCCGTCCGAGCGCGCACAAGGCGGCTGCGCACCCGGTGGAGGGCTTGTAGTGACTGTTGCTCCTGCGTTTTCACGGCTACGCGCCTTGTCGCCGGACGGGCTGCCGCTTCCGCAATACCGGCGGCATCACGGGCATCATTTTTATGGCCTTGAATAAACGGTTTGACGGCCTGCGGGGGAAGCAGATGCGCCTCGTGACCCAGCTGGCGAATTTCTCGCGCCCAATAGTGAGCGGAGCCACACGCTTCCATGGCCACGAGACAGGGCGGAAGGTT
>NZ_JBNNIW010000057.1:0-15035 GCF_050269715.1 Halomonas sp. NPDC076908
AGGATGGCAGGAAGCAGTACAAGGTCTCGCCGGAGTTATTGAGACCTCTCCGGGACGTGAAGTAGGTCAACTACGTCTTGGAATGAACGCTTACGCTTTAAATACTGGAGACAACGTTCAAAAAGACCTGTGTGTGCCACGAAGACTAAGGAAATAGCCAAGGTCAGAGAGCTCTTTCGCGAGAGCGAAGGCTCTGCAGGGGCGCGCAGCATCGCAGAGATGGCGACAAGGCAGGATGTGCCGTTAAGTCGCTATCGCGCTGGCCGCCTGATGGAAAAGCTTGGCCTAATTAGCTGCCAAGTGCCTGGGCACACCTACAAGAAAACAGGTGATGAACATGTTGAGGTACCGAACCACTTAGCGCGTCAGTTTAACGTTGAGGCGCCCAACCGCGTTTGGTGTGGCGACGTCACATATATCTGGACTGGCAAACGCTGGGCTTATCTAGCCGTTGTCATGGACTTATTTGCTAGGAAAACGATTGGCTGGTCGATGTCGTTATCACCCGATAGCGAACTCACCAGCAGCGCATTGAAAATGGCTTATGAGAGCCGTGGGCGGCCAAAAGGGGTTATATTCCACAGCGACCAGGGCAGTCATTATACGAGCCGTAAGTTTCGTCAGACACTCTGGAAATGCCAGGTAAAACAAAGTCTAAGCCGACGTGGTAATTGCTGGGATAATGCGCCAATGGAGCGTTTCTTCAGGAGCTTAAAGGTTGAATGGGTGCCAACGTATGGCTATCGCTCATTCTTGCAGGGGCAGCATCATATCGTGAACTATTTAATCGGGTATTACAGCCAGCTTAGGCCTCACCAGCATAACGGTGGTATGAGTCCGAACCAGGCAGAGGAAAAGTACTGGGTTAACTATAAAGCGGTGGCCAGTTTTACTTGACCACTACACTCGCAGGCCCGGGGTAACGTTAAAAATCTTGTAAAGAACAATAAAGGCAATCGTTTCAGGTTCTTGCCTGGCACTTTTTTTCTCCCAGACTGTATTATCGATTTTCAGCAATTACTTAATCTTCCGAAAGTTGACGCAGATAAATATGAGGTTGTTTGTTCATTGGACAATCCTTATCGTGAGGAGATTCTGCAGTTGTTTTCTAACTACTATGGAAGAATTGGAACTCCAGATTACGAATTTGATTCTATTTGGGAAAAGATTGATCAAACTTTTACCCCGGATTAAACTATGGAATATGACGTACTGACCGTTGAACAACGTTCTTACTGTATGTCACAGATTAAAGGTAAGAATACCAAGCCTGAATTAGCTCTCAGAAAGGCTTTGTGGAGCTTGGGTTACAGATATAGAGTCAGAAACCGGTTGCCAGGAAAGCCTGACTTGGTTTTTCCATCATCGAGAACAGCGATTTTTGTTGACGGTTGTTTCTGGCATAAATGCCCAGATCATTTTGTGGAACCTAAAACGCGGACTCAATTCTGGTTAGATAAAATTAATGGTAACGTCGCCAGGGATCGACGAAATAATGAATCTCTAAGAGCGGATGGGTGGCAGGTTATCCGAATTTGGGAGCATGAAATTAAAAAGTCTCTAGCAAATACAGTTGACCGTGTGGTGTGTGTGCTGGAAATGAAAGGAAGCAGTCTTTACTTTTAAATTTTTTTAAATATTTAATGGTTTGACTCGGAATAACTAATACATTTTTCATTGTGTTATCTATATTCACGTCCGAGATAACCCTCGCTATGTGTTAAGTTTAATTATGCGTGAGCGCAAGATGCGAGCTAGTGGCTAGTGATAAAAGTGCCAATTTATCGCCCGTGCTTTTATTCACGAAAAGTAATGAGGGCAGAGGGTTATCTGATTCTTCACTGTTTAATGAGTTACGGCCAAATCGGTTTCAGCTAGATACATTCAGGAAGCAAGGCCTATTTGATTATCTTCGATTAAAGTAATTTTTTTGAAGATCATTTCCATGACTGGAGAGCAAACACCGTTGCCACAAAGTTTAACCTTGTCCCGTCGACTGCCGTGAGAGAGGAGATGTCTAGAGCCTGCACCCATAGCTTTCAGTAGCTCTGGTGGTTGCAGCATCCGAAGGTATGGAATGTCATTTTCCCAAGTGACTAGGCCAAATCTGTCTATGGTAGTTACTGTGCGGAGTGGTGCATCAAGTGATTGCCAGCCTCCAGCGTAATCTGACCCGTAGTAAACGATAATAAAATCTTTTCCTCTTCCCAGAGCTTCAATAGCCCTCTCAGCCCTATCGATCGTTGCTTGTGCTCTCTTTTCCCTATAAAGAGGACGGCTTTTGTAAACACCAGACCAGTCAATAATTGACCGAGCAGAATTAACACTTTTAGGGCGTAACGCGACTAGATCTTCCTGAGCAATAACAGACCCTTGCAGGTCGCAAACTAAAAACATACGTTTGCGTGCCTGCGGAACTCCAAAATCGGCTGAATTAAGGAGCAAGTCATTTACGGTATAGCCATATGACTCAATAGCGCTAACCAGCTCTTGATGCCGCCCCCACTTTTTCATCCTGTTCACATTTTCCACAATCAGCCAGCGTGGCTTCATTGTTTCGATCCAGGGAATTATGCCAATAGCTGTTTCTTTGCTTAGCTCACAACCTGGCTTGGCTCCCCGAGCGATCGAGTGAGAAGTGCATTCGGGTGAAGTTAATAGCACATCAGGCTTGTATTTTTTTGCCAGCTCAATTGGATCTAAGTCTTCGATAGGTGAGCAGATGACTTCTGAAGAAGGAAAATTGCTCTTATATGTGGATGCGGCAAGCTGCCAAGCATCAACGGCAAGAATTGGAGTAGCTCCTGCCTTGACAGCTCCCCTGGCACCAAAGCCACCACCACAAAATAGATCCACGAACTTGAGCATACAGCCTTCTTCAATTGAGACGTTTTTGAACGATGAGGCATGTTACCAGGTTTAAATTTTTCCTGCCTATTTTGTCGTGGATATATTTCGAATAATCCTACTGTTCACTCCCCACCACAATCATCACCATCGCCACAATTGAAAGCACTATACCCAACATACTGGCACCGCTGACTCTTTAATTGCGCACCAGTGAGCCAAGCACGACCCGTATCAGTGGGTACATCGACACAATCACGATGCTGATATTGGCAAGCTGGTCTTGCCGCGATAACTATCAAGCGTCGTCGTCACCCCTAGATCGCTGATACCGTTCACTTCAGTTGCGAAGAGTGGAGAGTATTTTCGTGCTGGGGTGCGTGTTGATCAAAGAGCAGGCCACATACGGCGCCGCTAAGTATACTGACTGCGATGCCATAGAAAGTGCTTGGTTCAGAATTTGGCCAAGTCGTTAAGCTGCAAGGCAAACCCTAAGCTTGCACCTAAACCATATGGTAGACCGCTCTGGTGCCGATACCCATCCGCGTTTTTCTCGAATTACCAGCGGTGGTTGCGACGGCTGTCCAAGTCATATCTGGCGTCAATTTGAGTCAGTTATCTGTCTCCGATGCACCACTGCATTTTTGGCGATAAGCAGAGAGTGGGGCGCTGACCCTAGTGCCTCTAACTTGCGTTTTAAATTACTACGCTTATTCTTTCCATCCAGAGCTATTCGGTCGCGATGACACGCCAATTGGCAATAGCCGCGTGTTTTGCCAGACTGCTGCCAGTTCCCACTACGACCGGATAGCCGACGACATTAAGCATATGCAGATCAGAAATATCATCACCGAATGCGTAGCAGTGGTGTGGAGATGTGTCTTTTTGTTGAAGGAAGTTCTGGATTGCTAATGCCTTGCCCCTGCCAATAGTTTGAGGGGATATAATATTCCCTGTATACAGTCCGTCTTCACCTATTTCTAGCTTGGTTGCAAGAATATGGTGCGTTTTCAGAGAGTTAGCTATTGGTTCGAGAAGGGCATGGAAAGAACCCGAAATGAAAACTGGAGTGATTCCTTCCGCTTGTAGACGCTTAAGTTCTTCTATCACTGGTGCAATAAAGAGATCATCAGGATGTTGCAGGCGCTCCATTGCCCAATCCGCCCCGGCCCGCTTAAGCATTTGTGGGTCGACTCCTGTGAAATAACGGTAATAAGAGCGGTTGAGTTCTTCCCTTGTACGGCCCTCTAAAAGCATGTGTGAAAATTCAGTCTCTAAATCATCGTGCATATCAGGGCGAAGCAAAACTTTGTAACACCAGTAGTGATAAAACTCGAACATGCTTTTAATTTTGATTAGAGTTTCATCGACATCGAAAAAAGCAAATCGAATTTCAGTGTTCATTCTTTCTTCTCCTCGACATAAGTTTTCCGACGGCTTTGAGTCTGAAAAGTTGGATCCGATCCTAATATTCCAGCATCAGCCCATCGGGACGGCTCTACTTCGGTCAGGTAGGCACTTATCTTATCGAGCGGCACACCAGTGACACGATGCATAGCAGCAGTGACCTCTTCGAGAAGAGCCTGGGCTTTTTCCTGGTCTGCTATCTTAAATGTAGAAATGTGAATAACAGGCATAGCGTCTTCTCTCCAAATCAGGCTTGAGTGATAAGCTCATCGAACATTGGCTTGCGAAACTTGAGTTGGGCATGGATGTCCCCGCCCAGTCCATAGCGACCAATTGCTCCTCCATGACTCATCTGATCGCTCATCCACAGCACGACCACATTGACGATTCGATTCGCTCCAGCAATATTTGGCGATGGGAACGGGTTCGGCAAAATAACGTCATACTGCGCAGATCCCTGATGATCGGTTACAAATACATTGGGCACACCTAGGGGCCCAGGGCGTGTTGGCCCAGCGGGGTCTAGATCATGCTGACGCAAGCTCATAATGGTATACAGTGAGCACGGTATTAGTCCCTCTAGCAGGAAAGTAAAGCGTCCCGCGCGTCCGTTATCTACTATTTCTACGGTGAGCTCACCACGGGCACGCATCCAATCTTCGAGGGTCACAGGTTGCTGCAATTGTCGGCCATGTTCTGGCTTCAGGTCGGGGATGGGCACTTTATGAAAAGCATAGCTCGGTCGGCTTTCCGAGTTTGCGTCTGGATATTGCTCTGGTGCGAAGAGCATAGGATAGTTGGTGCACGGTAGGGGCAGAGGAAGTGTGTGTAGCACTTTACCTGCAAGGTGCTTGGGTAAATAGTCATCGAAGCTTTCGACAATATCGTAGGGCGCCATCCCGCCGAAAGGCGGTATTGCACTATTTTGTGAGACGATCGCGCAGCCCCATTGAGTTTTGCAGCCGCCTGCAGAATTGGGGTGGCTTATAGCGCCGATGACAATGAAGTTCCCGTTTTCGTCCATTACCTCACTGGGTGGATAAAGGGGCCCTTGCGTCGTTAGGCTCAACTGGTAGGTCTGTGTGTGCATATTAACCCTCCTGCGAGTAGGTCGGGACATATAGTCCCGACCTACTTCATTCAAAAACTTCATTCCGCGACAGTAATCGAGGAAGGTTGTTGGAATTCACTAAGGAATACCTTGGCAGTGTCTCTCGCCAAGGCAGCCTCACGCTCAGAGATGATCCAGTCAGGGTACACAGTGAATGAGATTGAAGATCTGGTACGCACATCTCCACCCTGGATGGTATCGATTTCCACAGAGAACTTTTTTCGCCGATCGTTGATGTCTTTCGAAACTATCCGATAATCAATATGCGAGTAGACCGGGAATACGAATCCCTTAAACTCTGTTGTCATGGAGTTAATGACAAAATAAACACTTTCCTCAGTATCATTTTTGAAGAAGGTTTCAGTTACTGCCAGGAAGGCTTGGCGCGATGCTTCTATCAACACCATGCCCTGAACATGCTGTCCTGTCTGGTGATCCCCCATCAGCTCTGAATTTTCGTCAATGCAGAGATCCATTCGGAAACGGTTCTCGTCCAGCTGATGAGGAGTACCTATTAGCGTGTTGTGTGGAAATCTCTTGTGAGATAGACAAGGCTGGGCTGGGCGAGGACGAAATGCGAGTGCAGTGGCATCCCAGCGATGAGGTGAAATGCGCTGAGCATTGATCTTGGTGGTTAGTTCTTCTATGTCGTTATCTGAGAGACCCAGTCCCGGTATCAGCTTTAATGTTCCCGGAAGAATGTGCTCGGGAATCTCGAGCATAGCGTTGAGTTGACTAACTGTGATGGCCTTCTTGTCGGCGGTAAAGTCGACAAACTTGTCTGAAACAAGAATCAAAGTTTCGCAGGTCATATAAACCTCCTAAAAGCTTTTCATATCCCATTAGGCTGTCAAGTGTGATAGCGCCCGATAGGTTTTAGTGTAAAGCCCCTCTGAACCACCAGTGATATATTGATCGCCAGCCTGCTGGACGATTTCACGGTAGCGATCCGAGGAAAAAACCGCGTTGTAACTTTCCGGGTCCGCTGAGAAACCTGAGACAAACATCACACCGGGCTGACCGCTGATCACTGAGTGATACGCTAGGAAGGCTTGAACCTCGTCTGCATTACGTACTACATCGAAGATTGTCTCTTCGCGCCACTGACGGTATTCGTCCATCGCCTCTGGCTTGACTTCGACATGTCTTAATTGAATGTAGGGAGTTGTTGGAAGAAGTGTGGCGATATCTTTGGGTGCTTCAACAAAATCCAGCAGCTCTCGGCGTACGTCTCCGACAAGATACTCTGAGAATTTCTGAGCAATCGACATAGTTGTGGTAGTCAAAGCCGTGAGTTCAAGATTGGCTTCGAGAGCCCGAAGCTCTAACACTTCGGACTCGTCAAGTGAGGTAAAGATGCGGGACGCATCATTCTCTCCAAGTTTGGTAGCGAGTGCGTCTGCCTGACCGGATTTTACGAAATACCGAGAAATCAAAAGGGTTTGAGAAGGCATAGGTTTCTCCATGGCGAATCGTTGCAGTTAGATAAAGCTCTCAACGAAAATGGAATGTTTATACTGTAAGCGCCAATAAATCGACACACTTGACCTAGCTGTGTTCTGTCACTTTTTTTCGACGGGCGCCAGGTTCACATTCCAGGGCAGCAGCGTTTCCAGTGCCTCCAGCGTATCAGCGGTGGCGATGCGCTCCAGCACATGGTGGATATAGGCAGCAGGCTCCAAGCCATTGGCTTTTGCCGTTTCGATGAGTGAATAGCAGGTGGCACTGGCGTGCGCTCCGCGGGAGGTATCGGCGAACAGCCAGGCTCTTCGGCCAACGGCAAACGGGCGGATAGCGTTTTCTGCCAGAACGTTACTGATGTGCAGGTCGCCGCGCGCGCAATAGCCGATGAGGAAGTCCCATTGGTTCAGCGTATATTCCATCGCCTGACGCGTCAGGCTGCCTTTCATGACGCGGGTGACATTGGCCTCTAGCCAGGCCTTGAAGGCCTCAAGGCGCGGCAGGCTCAGCTCCTGGCGGATACGGTAACGTTCCGCCTCGCTGAGGTCCTTGATCTGCCGTTCGATGGCGTAGAGTTTATTGATATGGCTAAGCCCTACCTCGGCCTTGGCTGGCGTGGCGTTCTTGCCTTTTGCGTTGACCTTGGCCGCCTTAGACGCTTCCACGAACTTGCGCCGCGCATGGTCCCAACAGCCAATGCGGGTAATGCCGTTGGCACGGCATACCTGGCCGTAACCGGCGTAGCCATCGGCTTGTAGGATCCCCGCGAAGTCGTCGAGTAGACGCACCGGCACGCTGCCGCCGCGGGACGGGTCGTAGGCAAAGAGCACTGACGGTTGATCCGGCGGGCCACCTCGGGTGACCCACATCCATTTATCTGACTGAGCGGTCTTGCCGTCTTCCTTGAGCACTTGCAGCCGCGTTTCATCGGCTTGGAGATACGCGCTGCTGTTTTGCACTTCGCGCATCAGCGTGATCAAGGGCGTGAAGACGTCATTCAGGCGGATGATCCAGTTGGCCATCTGCGTGCGGCTAACGGCGTGACCTAACCGCTTGAACATGCCTTCCAAGCGGTACAGCGGTAAACCGTCGGCGTACTTGGACGTGATCACGTACGCCAGCAGTGACGTCGACGCCGTGCACTTGCCTAGCGGATGAACCGGACGCTCCGCAGCGAGGAGGTGGTCGTTGCCCTCAAGTGGGAACACTGCTTTTTCCTGCCAGTATTCGAGGACTTTCAGCTGCGCGGGGATGAACTGGAGCTCTTCTTTTACCTTGGCGAAGAAGGTCTTGGTCGCCCCGACTTTTTCTTCTTCGCTGAGCGTAAGCTCAATACGCTCACGGACCAGCGTGTCGGAGAAGCCACGTTGGCGACGCTGACGTGAGGGACGCGGCGCGTCTTGCTCTTCGGCATCGTCCGGTAACTGATCGCGTAGCGCTTCGATTTCAGCTTCCAGCTCTACCTCATCGAACAGATGGGCCTGATCCGCAGACTTTTCACTGCGCGCGGCGAACTGCTGAATGCGCTGCAAGCGCAGCTTCTCTTCGAGCAATTGAATATAGAGATTACGCTGCTGTAACGCTGTCTGTTGGGCCGCCACCTGTTGCTGAAGCCCCGCCACAAGCTCCCTTACCTCAGCGGCTGAGAGGCCACTGAGATCAGGCATTTGGGAAGGGGCTTCAGCGTGTTTTTTCATGCGTCGATGATAGCAAAATCGACCTGTTAAAGCACTGAAAATCAGAGCTTTATGGCCTACCCGACGCTGTCGTAATGCAGGGTTTTATGGCCGTGCATCAGGGTAATATCGTAGCCATCCAACAGCCAGTTGATCTGCTCGCCGGTCAGCGCCATGATGTCATCCGAGGGGCCGGGCCACTTGAAGCGCTCCTCGGCCAGTGCCTTGTAATAAAGCACGAAGCCATTGTCTTCCCACATCAGGCACTTGATCTTGTTCCGCTGTCGGTTGGTAAAAGCATACAACGCCCCGCTAAAGGGGTTGTGTCCCAGCTCTTGCTCCACCAATAACGCCAGGCCGTTGGCTTGCTTGCGAAAATCGACCGGCGCGCGGTACAGGTAGATCTCGGGCATTTCCCACGCGGGGCGTAAATAGCGCGACCGCTTCACAGCTGCCTCAGGATGTCGCCCAGTAACGCCACATTGCCCGCGTGCAACCCCGTGACCGTAATGCCACCGGGCAGTGAGACTGCAAGTCCCGTGGAATCTATTTCGTTTGCGATGACGGTATTGGAATACGCGACGGTGGCAAAACCAGCGACCGGTTCTTGTGTTGACGATGGACTGGCCAAGAGCTTTTGACGCCAGTAAGCAAACTGATGGTACGTTAGCGCTTGTTGCTTGCAAAACGCCATGCCGGACAAGCCAGAGGTTTGCCATTCGGTTACTTGTTGCTGCCAATATTGCTCACGTTCTTGATGCCTCATGTAACCCCCTCACAAAGTTCTGATGGCATCAGTGTGAGGGGGTAAAAGCGAGAGCGGTAGATGTCGGTTTAAGGGCGCTTACTTTATACTCGCCAATTCCGTCGGGGTGCCATGGAAAGATTGCGACTTTTAGAAAGGTCAGTCTTTAACAAATTTTCTTAATTTGTTTTTCAAAAATGGAAAATATTGATGACCAACATGCTTATGCTGGCTAAATTTATGGGGAGGAGAATTTGAATGGTAAGCAGATACGTCGCTTATCCACTGAGCCGTTCATGATGTCGAGCCACCAGATCTGTGAGAAAGTCAGCAAGTGCTCTGACACGCCGCGATCTTGCAAGGTCTGTTTGAATAACTAGATAGATTGGCTGGTCGACTCCAATGTCTGAGTCGATGCAGACGAGCCCCCAATCGCGTGCAATGAAGTGAGGCAGCACGGCAAGCCCAAGCCCCGCCTTGGTTGCGGATACTTGTGTAGCAAGTGAAGTCGTGGTCAGGGCTGGTTTGCGTCCGCGTAGAATCCGCTCTACCCATTGAGCACCAGGAAGATGTGTCTGCATCTCCCCCCAAGTGATAAAGGTATCCGTGTCGTAGTCACCCTGATCAGGGGTTGATTCTCGGCGTGACTCGTAGTCCGGGCTGCAATAAAGGCCGTACCCTAAGGTACCCAGACGGCGCAGAGTGACATTGCCCCTTTCGGGTCGAACCATCCGTACCGCAAGATCGGCATCTCTTCGATGCAAATTAATGGTCGAGATATCAGTCACAACTTCCACTAAAAGCTCTGGATATTCCGCTCGAAATGCCGGGAGTGCTGGCAGTATTAACCCCGTAGCCAGATTTTCGGCTGTGGCTAGCCGCACTTGACCACTTATCTGCGCTTGAGTGTCCGCACCCGATGAGAAAGCCTGTGCAGCCGCTTCCATTACTTCAGCCTTCTCTACGAGATCGGCGCCATCCTCAGTTAACTGATAGCCCGATTGCTGACGTATAAAAAGAGGAAGTTTCAGGGCAGTTTCGAGTCGCTCGATTCTCCGTGAGAGTGTCGCTATGCCGATGTTGAGTTCCAAAGCAGCCGCACTCAGCGTTCCGCAGCGCGCTACGGCAAGAAATGCCCGAGTATCGTCCCAAACCAGTCCTCTGGGCATGCTATTTCCGATAATGGAAATCCCTTTGTCAGTATCTTGCATTTTTTCCATTTTTTGATCCTGTCACGCTGTAACCTCCATGATTAAGGAGGTCGTTATGAAAAAGCGAACGCTTGGGAAAGACTTCACGGTTTCGGCAATTGGTTTGGGCTGCATGGGTATGAGTGAGTTCTATGGGCCTCGAGATGATAGTGAGTCTTTGCGGGTTTTGGAGCGAGCTGTTGAGCTTGGGGTCGACTTTTTTGATACAGCAGATATGTATGGGCCGCATCATAACGAAGAGCTGATTGGAAAGTTCCTTTCACGTAGCAAGTCTCAAATTCGAATTGCAAGCAAGTTCGGCATCGTGCGCGACCCAGGGGAGTACAAACGTACTTTGGATAATAGCGCTGACTATGCGCGCCAGTCTTGTGAAGCCTCGCTTCGTCGGCTCGGTGTGGAACAAATTGACCTTTACTATATTCATCGCATCAATCCTGAAGAACCAATCGAAGAGACCATTGGCGGGCTGGAGCGTCTTGTCCAATCTGGGAAAATTGCTCGTATAGGCTTATGTGAAGTCAGCGCTGAAACTCTGCGTCGTGCTCATGCAGTACATCCTATCACTGCAGTGCAAACTGAATATTCTCTCTGGTCGCGCGAAGTAGAGAGAGCCGTGTTGCCGACCTGTCGTGATCTAGGTATTGGCTTCGTTCCCTATTCTCCGCTTGGCCGCGGATTCCTAACTGGCCGGTTTCAGAACACCGCTGAACTCGACAATGATGATTTTCGCGCTAATTTACCTCGTTTTGCAAAGGAAGCGATTGGATCCAACCGGCGAATTGCCGACGTGATTGCTGAACTGGCAGAGCATAAGGGCTGCACACCTGCCCAGCTCTCGCTGGCTTGGCTATTGGCACAAGGGCAAGACATCGTGCCGATACCTGGCACTAAGCAACTGCACTATCTCGAAGAGAATGTCGTTGCAGCGAGCATCACGCTCAGTGTGGACGAGCAGCGGCAACTCGAAAAGGCCACGGCATCGTTGCCTGTGATAGGTGAACGCTACACCTCAGAAGGCATGAAAGGAGTGAACGTATGAGTATTTCGACTTCTAATCGACGTACCCAAGCGTTATCCCTCCTTGAGAGGCTTGAGCCTAGTGCACCTGAACGCGTTGCGCAAAATCTTGATGAGTTTCACGAGGACGCAACTGAGATACTACTGGGTTTTGCTTTTACCGATGTAGTGGCTCGTGAAGGGATCTCGCTACATACGCGCGAAATGCTCACAGTCGCTATGCTCGCGGCAATGGGTACGGCTCCGGGGCAGCTCGAGTTTCACATGCGAGCCGCATTGAATACTGGGGTAACTCGTGAAGAGATTGTCGAAATCGTTCTGCAGGTGGCGGTCTATGCGGGTATCCCTGCATCGATGAATGCTATTACAGCGGCGAAATCCGCCTTCACGTCCGTCTAACTTTTTGAACAGAGAAAAGGAGGTTGGCATGTCTGCTCAAAAAACAACTTGGCAAGACTGGGTGGCTGTAGCGGCTCTTGGCGTAGGTAGCTTCACTATTGTTACCACGGAGCTGGCGCCGATTGGTTTGCTCTCTAATATCGGTAGTTCTCTCGGAACGTCTACTTCGCAGACGGGCCTGATTGTTACTCTCTATGCATGGATAGCTGTTGCAGCTGCGCTTTTTTCTGCTGTCGTTCTTTCCCGCATGCCGCGGCGTCCACTTTTAGTTTGCCTGATGTTAATCCTTGCTCTGTCCAGTGGGGTTGCCGCCATGGCTGAAACATTCCCTGCGCTCATGGGCGCGCGAGTGATTGGTGCGCTAGCGCATGGTGCCTTCTGGGCAATGATCGGTACTATCGGTGCTCAGATTGTGCCTCCCCATCGCGTAGGACTTGCCACATCCATCATCTTTGGAGGCGTATCGGCTGCCAGCGTGCTGGGTGTGCCGCTAGCAAATTTGATCGGCTCTATCAGCGGTTGGCGTACAGCCTTTATTGCTGTCGCGGTATTGTCATTTGGTGTCGCAGTCGTGTGTTTCGCCACGCTGCCTAAGTTGCCAGGAAGCGAAAGTTTCGGCGCCGCTGCCATGGGACGTGTGCTGTCTAACCAGCGTTTCATGTGTATCTTTGCCGCCACCGCGCTTGTAGTTACCTCTCATTTCATGGCATTCACTTACATCGAACCCTACCTTGTTGGGCAAAGTGATATCACGCCATCAGTGATTGCGTATTTACTCCTGGCGTTTGGTGGTGCTGGATTGGCAGCCAATGTTGTGACCGCTAGCTTGATCGACCGCTGGCTCAAATCGGTTCTGATGGTTGCCCTTTGCCTCGCTTCGGCAGCACTATGGCTGTTGTCGATGTTATCGGATGTTTTGGGCCTATGGGGCACGGTATTAATGCTTATTATTTGGGGTGGGGGCATCGGAGCTGTTTTGGTGGGATTCCAGACTTGGATTCTTAAGGAAGCAGGTGATGACGCTCTACCGGCCTCTGCAATTTATGTCGCTATTTTTAATGCGGCGATAGGTCTTGGTGCGGTGCTTGGCGCTATCGTGCTGTCGACATCTGGGCTTAATGAGATCTATCTATTCGCCGCTGTTGCGACAGCGCTGGGTACCGCTACTATCGCATTAATGTCTGGCCCAGCGGTTGCAACCTCTCAGGCAGAGTAGTTAAAGACTGACTTAGTAAAGCGGTGGGCCTGTTTTAGTGGCCTGCCGATTTCTCTATCTACTTTGACCATTATTCAACGCCAATTTATAGCCCGATTCACGAGCGTGACAGGCGGTTTAACTTTAAAAGATTGAGCACGATTCCAAGTAATGGTGCAGCCAGAATCGTAGGAAAATTACTATTCATTATTAATTTTGACTAACCAGGAGCTGTCTACCATTAGGCATGATGCTGCTACTGTCCTAAGGCTTTCAACTTCCTCAGGCTTAAAAACGGTATCTTTATTACAAAGTAATACAGAACCACCAGCAGAGTATAGCTGCTTAGCAGCTATGTATTCATTATTGCTATATTTATCTTCCTCTGCTCTCCAAGCCTTGTCCAAGAAAACTCGACGAGAGTTTGTGTCAGGCAAGTAATAGACTCTGTTAGTGGAGTCATTTATACCGAGTAAACCTGCTACATTGAAAGCTGCAACACCAACCGTTGCTGGTATAATTGATAACAGGATAACTGAAAACATAAATAATCCAAATGTTCCGGCCTGAATTTTCTTTTTAAACTCATCATCTTTTGGAAGAAAATAAAAATATGCTGGTATAAAAGTTGCTAGCACGCCGGTGGTAATATAAAAAATAGATTTGTATGTATCATAATTGCTTCCATCCCAAGCATTTAATTGCAAAGTCGCTTTGGCTACAAATATTGTGTATAGAGAGGCACACAGGACAAAGAGACCGGATGAAGCAGAAACGATTAATCTCTCTAAATTCACCTTCAAGGCATTATAGTTGTTTAGTTCATCTTCTTTTATGTGCTTTTTAATATATTTTTTTAGTGAAATATAGGTGAATGAAAACATTGAAAGAAGCAATAGAAAAGAATAAAAATTATCATTTATTTCTATTTTAAAGTAAATTGATAGTAGCAAGGAAAGGGAGAAGATTATTACGATAGATACAGAAGAAACTAAAAGGAAGTTTTTATACTTTTTTTCTTTTCTAGATGGAATATAGGTTCTAAACATGTGGTTTGAGAGTATTAATATAAATGATGGGATGGAGAAAAGTGCAACCGCTAGCATGCCAAATATTGCCCCGAATGCTATAAGGTATATAAAAGAATTATTTTCCGTCAGTGCAGCAATAAAAAGATCGGTGCGCCCAATTAAGTGAAAGTAAAAATATATAAAAGTAAGGTGCAAAACCACACCTAGAAGAGCTGAGAATTGCACTATTCCGCTCAAGTCTATTTTGATTCTGCCCAGCTGGACTTCTTTACACATGCCCGGATTCCATGTCATTTAAATATTAGGGTAAAACTTGGCTATTTTAGGCCACAGTGGTTGCGATGTGATACTCGGATAAATACGCAGCTTACACTATTTTTAGTCTCTGAGGGTAGTGGGTGAGAGTATAAGGTTTAAGAAATCAGCTGCTCGTAGCTCATGCCCCCTTCCTTTTTTTGTTCACAAATAGTTTTTTTGTTATTTCTGTTTAAAATCCATATTATTAACCTTCTGTATGCTATGAAAGTTCCCCAGGTAGTGTATAGGATAGAAGCAGAATTAGTAGCGAATATAGTTGGTATGAGATGTATTGCCATCCCAATAAAATTTTTTAGAACTGAGGTGGCAGCTCGAGTCTTTTCAATCATGTGTGCTATCGGCAGGTTGTAATTCCACAGTCGATGATTTTTATTAAGCAAAATTAAGTCTCCGTGAAGATAAGATTATTTGGCGGAGTCCTACATTTAAGGAAGTGGTTTAGGCAGGCTGCCGCAACAACGGGAAATTAATGTTGCTGCGGCTTAGTGGTCTGATTTGTTTGAACCCATACTTTTTCTCTTCACCTGAATCCGTGAGACCGGCCCCCGGAAGCACTTCTAACCCACTGACCTGCATGGCAATATAGCCATTATCGCCATTCACCCAGACAGTGCCAT
>NZ_JBNNIW010000058.1:0-14524 GCF_050269715.1 Halomonas sp. NPDC076908
TCTCATGGGGGTAACCTCGTGTGGGCAAATGTGAGGTTACTGTAGGGCGAATGTCAGCCGGGCGGCAGGACGTCTTAGAATGAACGCTTACGTTACGAATCAGCAGTTCGGGCTGACCAACGGCGTAGGGGGCAATGTCATACACGTTATATTTCACCACCCACCCTTCGGGCGTGGGTGCAACATTACGGCTTTCGCCAAGCGGCCAGTGTGTGACGAACTGTTCGTCCTGCGCTAGCTCTTCAATCCAGCGCTGGTGCGCTTGACTGAGCGCCGCCTGAAAAGCGGCCTCTTGCCCGGGCTTGAGCATGTCCTCAAAGCTCACCACGTGATGATCACGCTCATCAATCACCATAAACTGCGTCATCGGCAGGCCATGGGCCTGACCTGCGTGATACACATAACTGGTAAGTTCGATAATGAGCAGGTCGTTATGCTGCGCATATACCTGTGCTTTCATTTGCGCTTCGCTAGCCATAAATTCCGGCAATATACGACGGTCCTCTTCTGCCATCGTAAAAAAGTCTTGTGCGTAGGCATCCCACGCTTCGGCTGGATCACGGCTTCCCTCTGTTACGCCGGTGGCTAATGCCAATAGGCGTAGACGCAACTGCTCCGTCAGCGCTGGCGATTGTGGAAACTCAAGCGCTTCAATCTGTACTTCTGAACACTTTTCTGCCGCGCAACCGGGGGCTACATAGTGCTTTTCTAACGGTTGATAGATTAATGGGCGCGCAACATTGGCCTCTTTTTCTTGGCTTTGACAACCAGCAAGTAGTAATACCCCCGCCACCGATAGCCATCCACTACGTTTCAGCATTTTTCTCTCCCTGTGTATACGGCACGCAATAACGCTGGCCTTTTCCTAACGCTGGTTTCTGCTCACCACTATATTAGACAAACTTAAACGCCCCTGCCGCTATCAGCGACAAGGGCGTGAGACTTTACTGCCAAAAGCTAAAAATTACAGTTCAGGGGGAATATCCGTCGGCTCCATGCTGACGTTTAACTCAAATAAGCCGCTTCCCATCGTACTGAAACCACGTGCACTGACCGTGTAAGTCCCGGGTAACAGGCGTTCCTCAAGTAGTGAATCGGTACCACCTGCGCCGTCATCGTCACTAGCCGCAACGCCTTGACCACTCAGCTCTAGAAAAGTATCAAAATCCGAGGAGCGCATTTCGATTGTGACTAGTGAGCTCTCTTCTACCTCTAATTGATAGGTTAACGGCTCGCCACTGTACCAACCGTTAATCGACTCATCAGGGTTAAGCGCACCCTCATTACGCAGTTCAACATCAGGCATATCATGTGGCTGCATTGATAGCGTGAACATGCCGCTACTCTGGCCATAGGCGGTGCGTGCGGTTAACTCATAGACGCCAGGCGCCAGAAAATCGGCAATACGGGCATCCAAGTTACCTGCGCTGTCATCATCTTCACGGTAATAACCGTTAGGCCCTTCAAGCACTAGATAGGAGTCTATGTCATTGGAATGCATCTCAATTTGGTACATTCCGGCTTCTTCAATTTCGACTTGATAGTTCAGTTCTTGACCACTGTACCAACCGTTCAATGAATCATCTGGGGTGAGAGCGCCATCGTTACGCAACTCACCATCCCCTGGCAGTTCATGGGGCTCTACCGATAGCGTGTAAACGCCATCTCCATCGCTATAAGCACTGCGCGCAGTCAGTGTGTATTCGCCTGGCGCGAGGAAATCAGCAATACGCGCGTCTAAATTACCAGCACTGTCATCGTCTTCACGGGCGTAGCCGTTCGGACCTCTTATCTCCAAATAAGCGTCGAAGTCGTCAGAGCGCATTTCCAACTGATAAAGGCCTGCTTCCTCAATCGTCAGGGAAACTTCACGGGAGGTGCCTTGCAACCAGCTATCAACGGGCTCACCCACTGTCACACTATCCGCATCGGTAAGTTCGACAACACGGGTATTAACAGTGAAAGGGCCATAGCTGTGTGCATCATTACCACTCACGACAACGACATAATCGCCAGTTTCATCAACGCGGTGGCGAACAGTGGCAGCATTATCGAGTAGCTGTAGCTGGTCGTCATAAAGTGCCACAACACCTTGCAATGCCCCGCTAAGCGAAATCTCAACGATGTCATCTTCTTCAAGCGAAAGCGCGTAGCGATTGAAACGGCTACCATCTTTGCCGTTTAGCTCGCTAGCGGAAGTAATTTCACCGCGCAGGCGCTCATCCACGGTTAACCTTTCTAGACTGGCAATAGTCTCAGCTTGCTGAGTTTGTTCAGCTTCCTCCTGTGGCACTTCTTCAGCGCTCAAAGGAAGAGTCTGGGCGGCTAAAAAGCCAACGGCAGCGCCTCCCACTGCCACCAGAATAAAGCTGAGTGAAGAAGTTTTAGCCATGAGCGGTTCCTTGATAAGTCGCAATGACAAATGTTAGTTAATTAAGCAATTCTGATTATAAAACGCTTATTGATTTCAAGTGAGCGTTTCATGAAAAACACTGCATTGCACAAAAATTACCATTGGCGATATTCATACCCATCGCAATAAGTAACTGAAACACAAGGACACTTAATCAACGATGAAAAATCTTGGATTTGAAGCTAATTGCGCCGATTTTCTTAAAGCTTGCCGATCCGAAAAGACACAGGTACTATCATCAAGCCTATCAAGCACCTCATCAATGAATGCGAGTTTCGCAATACGTAAACTGAGGTACTCCCATGGGAGCCCAAAAACGAATAGTCCGAACGATTTGCTTAGCAGCGCTAATAGCTACGAGCGCTGCTAATAGTGCTTTTGCACATGATACATCAGCGGAAACACAGGAAGGCGTTGCTTCCTTTTACAGTGACCGTTTTCAAGGAGCCACCACTGCCAGCGGCGACTCATTTGATCAGCAGGCACTCACCGCTGCGCACCCTAGCTTACCTTTAGGTAGCAAGGTGCTAGTAACAAGACCCGATACGGGGCAAGAAGTTGAAGTACTGATAAATGATCGTGGTCCTTTTGTTAAAGGTCGGATCATTGATTTATCCAAAAGAGCAGCGCGCGAACTTGGCATGATTCGCCGCGGCACAGCACCGGTGATGGTAACGCTGCTGGATTAACGGATAACACATTCTTGGTTGGTGTGTGATACCCCTTAGCCTAATCAACGCGACAGTAAACCAGTCAACACAAATACAGACAGGGCGACCAGAAATGGTTCGCCCTGTTTTTTTATACCTGCCCTTCCCGTTTTTGTACTTGCCCTTCCAGCGACAAAGCGAACTTGCAAGCAGGCTAATGGTCTCTATATTGCAAGGAATTTATCGCGCGCATCTCAAAACGCCAAGTATTCGCAGGAGGCACTCATGCAGTCACAATTTTATACGCTTACCGATTACCCCAACGGTTTACCTGATCGCGCTCTCTTTAAGCTGGAAACGCAAACGCTGCCTGACCTAGCCGAAGGTGAAGTACGCATTCGCAATCGCTGGCTATCTGTGGATCCTTACATGCGTGGCCGCATGAGCGGCATTCGCACCTATGTGGAGCCATTTGAGCTCGGTAAGCCGATGGAAGGCGGTGCTATTGGCGAGATCATTGCATCAAACGATTCACGTTTGAAAGTGGGCGACATCGTTACTCATATGGGGGGCTGGCGTGATATCGCACAGCTTCCCGCTGAAGGCATTACCCCACTGCCTAACCACGGCATACCAGAGCAAGCATATTTAGGTGTATTGGGCATGCCGGGTATGACCGCCTGGACCGGCCTTAACCTGATTGCCGAATGCAAACCTGGCGATAATGTACTCGTGAGCGCGGCTAGCGGTGCAGTTGGCTCACTGGCAGTTCAGTTAGCCAAAGCCAAAGGCTGCCATGTGGTGGGCATTGCTGGGCCCGCGCATAAGCTAGCCTGGCTGGAATCGCTAGGTATCGAACCGGTTAGCTACCGTGACCGTACTGCACTGGAGCTAAGCGATGCGATTAAACTCGCCAGCCCCAATGGTATCGATGTGTATTTCGAAAACGTGGGTGGGGTGTGCCTGGAAGCCGCGCTTAGCCAGTTAAACGAAGGCGCACGTATCGCCGTGTGCGGCATGATCGAGAGCTATAATGCGAAAGCCCCTACTCCAGGCCCTAGCAACCTCGCACAATTAGTGGTGCGCAAAGCCAAGATGCAGGGCTTTATCGTCACCGACCACTGGGCCAGCTACTCCTACTTCTTGAACGAGGTGGCGCCTCATGTGGCCCAGGGCAAGCTAACCTATAAAGAGACAGTGAAAGAGGGCTTAGAAAGTACGCCGGATGCCTTCCTCTCCTTATTTGAAGGTGGCAACACCGGTAAAATGCTCATTAAGCTATAACTCTTCCCATTCCCCTCCGCGTCCACTCTACCAAGACGAGAAATGCGTACTGGTAGGGTGCACCTAAGAAAATATCATCAAATCGTTAGACCAAAAGCGAATTGATAATTAAAATCATTAATGATGAAGGTGTGTTTTAACCCATCGGCGGCGTCGATGGGTTAGAGCGCGTCGTGGGTGCGCTGTAACAAGGGGATCTCTCATGGAAGAAAACACGCGTAATCACTATCAATGGCCAGCGATTGTCGTTGGCGCTCTACTACTCATTGCAGGTTTGATACTGGCTATTGGTGGCGGCAAGTTGCTCAGCCTAGGTGGCAGCGCCTACTATTTAATAGCCGGTATCGGTTTTATTGCCTGCGGCATTTTACTTGCCAAGCGTCATAGCGCGGCACTCTGGCTTTACGCGTTGATTCTTTTCGCCACATTGGTCTGGGCAATCTGGGAAGTGGGTTTAGATTGGTGGCAGCTGGTGCCGCGGGTCGCCATTCCCTGCCTAATTGGCATCGTGTTATTACTGCCCTGGTGGCGTAAGCCACTGCACTCACGTGGTGGCAGCATAGCACTAGTAGGCAGTATTGCCGCTGCAATCATTGTGGCCATTGCAAGTCAGCTCAACGACCCCGCCACTATCGAAGGAGTGCTGGCTAATAATCGCCAATCGAACGCCGATAATATTAATCCTGCCCAAGTAGCAGGCGATGACTGGCCCGCCTATGGTGGCACCAATGCGGGTACCCATTACTCTTCACTAAGCCAAATCACCCCAGCCAATATCGGCGAGCTTGAGGAGGTATGGCGCATACAAACCGGCGACAAGGCTGGCCCTAATGCGCCACCTGAGATCACCAATCAAAATACGCCGCTAAAAGTGAACGGCAATCTGTATATCTGTACGTCGCATAGCCGGGCCATGGCACTATCACCGGAAACCGGCGAAACCCTTTGGCAGTTTGACCCCGAGATCAGCACCATGGGGGCGGATGACTTCTCCGGCTGGGCGCATATGACCTGTCGTGGGCTTGCTTACTATGATGCCGCCAACTACTCCATAAGCAGCGACGCATCCGAGAGCGGCCTGCCAGCGCCTTATGACATCTTCGGAAACAGTGATATTTTCAGCCTTGACCTCTCCTTTCTGGCGCTGCTGTTTGGCGTAGAAGATGATAGCAACACGTCGCCCATGATTAGCGAAACTGATGTGATGTGCCCACGCAGGCTCTACCTTCCAACGGCAGATGCACGGTTGATTGCGCTAAACGCCGATACTGGCGAGCGGTGTGCTAACTTCGGCAATAACGGCGAAGTCGATCTCACCAATAATATTGGCGACTTCTCCCCTGGTGGGTACTACTCCACCTCCCCCGCTACGGTGACCGAAAACCTGGTCATTCTGGGCGGCCATGTCACCGACAATAGCTCTACCGATGAGCCATCCGGTGTTATTCGCGCCTTTGATGTACACACTGGCGAACTGGTTTGGAATTGGGATAGCGGCAATCCAGATGAGACTGACCCATTACCAGAGGGCGAAACCTACACGCGTAATTCGCCCAACGTATGGGCGCCCATCAGCGTTGATGAAACGTTAGGCATGGTCTACCTACCCATGGGTAACGCCACACCAGATCAATACGGCGCCAACAGGACTGAAAATGACGAGACCTATAGCGCTAGCCTAGTGGCACTTAACCTGGAAGATGGACAGGTTGAATGGGTTTACCAATTCGTACACCACGACTTATGGGACATGGATACGCCTGCGCAGCCGGTGTTGATTGACCTGACCACTAACGATGGCATCCAGCCTGCCGTTATTCAGCCCACCAAGCAGGGCAGCCTTTACGTACTTAACCGCGAAACCGGCGAGCCTATAGTGCCTATTGAAGAGGTGGCTGCGCCCCAAGGTGCCGTTGACGGCGACTGGACGGCAGCAACCCAGCCACGCTCAGCGCTTAACCTCTTGCCACCGCCGCTCACCGAGCGCGATATGTGGGGCGCGTCACCGTTTGACCAAATGATGTGCCGCATTCAGTTTAACGCTTTGCGCTACGAAGGCCAGTACACACCTCCATCACTGGAAGGCAGTATTATTTATCCAGGCAATGTGGGCGTGATGAACTGGGGCGGCGTTGCGGTTGACCCCGAACGCCAGGCGCTATTCACCGGTGCAAAATATCTGGCATTTGTGTCCACACTGATTCCCCGCGACGAGGTTGAAGAGGGCCAGGGCTCCGCAAGCGAGCAGGGGTTGCAACCCAACGAAGGCGCACCTTATGCGGTTGAGCTAGGGCCACTGCTCTCAGTACTCGGCCTGCCCTGCCAAGCGCCCTCTTGGGGGGATGTGGCGGGTATCGATCTGCAAAGTAATGAAGTGGTGTGGAAGCATCGCAATGGCACAACGCGGGACAGCATGCCATTTAACCTGCCGATTGGTTTAAATGTTGGCGTACCCGCACTGGGTGGCCCACTTACCACGGGGGGCGGTGTTTCATTCTTGAGCGGCACGTTGGATCAGTATCTGCGCGGATACGATATCACTACCGGTGAAGAGCTTTACAAAGCGCGCCTACCTGCGGGCGGCCAAGCCACGCCTATGACCTATACCGGCAACGATGGACGCCAGTACGTGGTTGTCACAGCGGGTGGACACGGCACCTTTGGCACCAAGATGGGAGACTATGTGATTGGGTACGCGCTGCCAGAGTCACCGGCTCGCTGAGACTAATCACTCATACCAGTCACTCATACCAGTACAACCACTAACAGAACCGGGCGGCGCGCAGTGAACACCACAGAGCGCCGCCCGATCCTATTTATGCTGAGGCTAACATGTTCCACAGATTAAAATTATGCAGGGATTAAAACAGCACTTCCAAACCGCCATAAACACTGCGCCCTGGGGCGGGCTCAAAGAAACGCCCAAAGGTGCCGTTGATACGCACGTTGGCGTAGTGCTCTTCATCCAGCAAATTGCGTATGCCGAGGTAAGCATTCAGTCGCGTATCGTCTCCTAACTGCCAGCCATCCCCCGCCCGCAGGTTTACCAGCCAGTAGCTTTCCACTTCGGTGTCATTGGCGTTATCTGCCACCATGTCGCCTACATATTGGGTCTCTAGCGTTGCAAAACGCTCACCCAAGCCCTGCCACGTTAGTTGATTGACCCAGGTTTGCTCGGGCAAACCTGGAATACGATTACCACCAAAGCTTTGCGTCGGTGTCGCAAATTGATCAAATTCATAACGGGCTAACGTTAAGGCGCTATCCAACCGCCACTGATTGGCCAACTGCCAGCCGAGCGCTAGCTCAATACCATCACGATCCGTATCGCCTGCATTCTGATAGAAAGTGCGTCCACCCTCGTCGAAAGGCACAAGCTCATCGCGCACACGTACCGAAAACAGCGCAAGATCGTAATCCATTGCCAGCGGTTCAACGTAGCCGCGCAGACCTACCTCACGGTTCCAAGCTTTTTGTGGCGCGATAGCGGGATTAAAACCACCGCCTGCCGGGTTAGCAAACTCTGAGAACGTCGGTGTTTCAAAGGCTGTACCGGTGTTCACATAAGCCTGATGCTGGGGACGATACTGATAGCTTAGCCCTGCTGAGCCACTCCATTCGTTAAAAGTGCGCTCGCCACTTTGATCGCCATCTTCTAAAAAGCGGTCATCCACTTCCAGCTCAACCCGGTCAAAGCGCGCGCCAAGCGAAAACGTCACTTGCTCGGTCAGCGCCAAATCGCCTTGAGCAAAGACGCCCGCCGATGTTCCTGTCTGGGTCTCTTCCGCCACTTGTTCGCCGACCACCCCTTGCGGATTGACATCATTGCGAAAACGCTCATCGTCTTGGCGGGCAACATCAATACCTGCGATGTAGCTCAACGGCAGGCTGCCCAGCGTGATCTCGTGGTGATACTCAGCACTGCCGCCCACGTAGTCACGCTGATAACCCAAACGGCTATCGCCCACATAAGGCAACTGCTGCTCAAAATCGCGCTGAGCGATGAACCCCCGCAGGTAAAACTCGCCAGGGCCTGCAGCAAGGTCTTCATACTGCAAAGCGATCAACTGCTGATCAACACTTTGCCCTGCATCCAATGCCAGAGAGTTAGGCGCTGCCTGGTGTCGTCCTGCGGCGACTTCGGCAGCCGTTAGCGCGCCGGCATCTTCCGAGCGGGGATTCTCCAGCAGATTCACAATCGCCGTTAATGCACGTCCGCTACCTAATTCGCGGCGCAGCTTAGCGTTTAAAAGGTACTTCTCTGTTGAGCTTTGCTCGCGATAACCATCCACGTTAAGCGCCGACAGGCTAACGTGATGCGACCAATCACCATAGGCGCCACCGGTTTGCACCACGGCTTTACGATAGCCATCGCTGCCCACCTCAGCGCGCACACTCGACCCGGGGTTGCTTCGGCCATCAGCGGTAGTCACATCAATCACCCCTCCCGCCGCATTGCCGTACAGCACAGACGAAGGACCGCGGATAACTTCAATACGCTCGGCGCTATCCAGATCAATTGCATCAAGCTGAGCCTGACCGTCCGGCAGTGTGTAGGGAATTCCATCCACCATCACCGTAATACCGCGTACTCCAAAAGGCGCCCGCGCGCCAAAGCCGCGTATCGCAATTCGCTGCCCTTGAGCAAAATTGTCACGGTTCTGCACGAACACTCCTGGCACCCTTACCAGCGACTCATCCAGCCGAGCACGCTGCTGCCCCTGAGCAATGGCTTCGCGATCAAGCGTTGAGACCGCGGCGGGTGTTGCATAGAGCTCCCGTTCTAAACGGGGAGCAGTTACCTGCATCGCAGGCATCTCTTCTGTCGTTGTCTGCGCCCAGACAGGTACGCTAGTGAGACAACTAAATAGGCATAACGAAGTAGCAGAGAGCTTCAGCACGGGGTCCCTCCCAGGAGCCTTGTTAACACTTAACGGTTAAACATTACTTGGAAACAGCGAACAATTGGTGACTTTACCAGTCAGAACGTAGGATAAGCGTCGATTAGTGTGGCGGCTGCGCTTATACTTGCAAGCGTCAATTATCCTGAAAGCACAATTTCCCTGAAAACATAGTTACCCTGAAAGCATAGGAGGCTTCATGGCGTTTACCGCGACGGATCCAATTAAGATGATTTTTGCCGTTATTTTCCCACCTCTAGGCGTGTTTTTTGAGGTTGGATTTAAAGGGCACTTCTGGCTGAATATTATTCTGACACTGTTTGGCTTCATACCAGGCATCATTCATGCCTTCTATGTCATTTTGAAGCACTAGTTTTCAGTAGCTCGTATTAACTTGTTCGTATTAACGTGTTGTATTAACTCAGGCGCCTTCTGGCGCCTGAGTTGTTTCAGCACCCAGCTAACAAACCAGCCAGGCTGAACACTGTAAACAGCGCACTGATGGGAGCTAGCGGCCACCTTAATGTTTTTTCAGTGAGGCACAGCGATATCAACTAAATGCGTAGGTGGTAACAAATCAAGGCTCGCCTTCATAGTGCGCACCTCCTCCGCAGGCGGGCGCCCAAAAAAGCGTTTGAACTCACGGCTAAATTGGGACGCGCTTTCGTATCCCACTCGGCTTCCTGCCGCCGCTGCCGTCAACCCATCCCGTATCATTAACAGGCGGGCGTGGTGCAAGCGGGTCGATTTAATGTACTGAATAGGCGAGGTTTGTGTAACTGCCTTAAAGTGCAGGTGAAAAGCGGGTGCACTCATCCCGGCCTCACTCGCCAAGCCACCCACCTCTAGCAAATCAGCGTAGTTGTTATGTATGCGACGTAGTGCCTTAGCAATTTTGCCAAATTGCCCATAATGGGAGAGCGCTGACCGCACACTGCCGCCTTGTTCTCCAACCAATACTCGATAACAAATCTCCCTGACAATGGAAGGGGCAAGTATGCGTGCTTCCGCAGGCGTGGCTAGCGCATTAAGCAGACGTAATATCGCTTCTGTCAGCGGTTCTCCCAGCGGAGTAGAAAGCATGCCGCGCGGCTCCTCCACTGAATGGCTGCCGGACTCCTCCAGCAGCGTTATTAATTCAGCGATCAGGACCGCATCAAGGCGAATGGCGATGCCTAGCATGGGCTCCTCAAGGCTACCTTCCGTTTCTGAAGTGAACGGCAACGGAACAGAGAGCACAAGATAATGCTGAGCATCATAGAGATAGACACTGTTCCCCAAATAGCCACGCTTACGCCCCTGGCAAATAATGACAATACTGGGCTCGTAAAGAACCGCCGTGTTTTTCAGCGGACGGTTAGAGCGCATAAAGCGCACGTCAGCCAGCAGTGACTGTGTATACCCTTCGTGGGGGGCGAGCTGGTACAAACGCTGAACAATATTGCCATGAACCGTAGAATCGCTATTCGCTGACATATTCGCTACCTCAAACGGTTAACGGCAACCTGAAACATAAAGGGCCTTGATTACCAAAAGAGTAATATACATATTTCAAGGCTATGGAACCCACCTTCATCCATTCAAACAATAGGATTAGGCAAGCATGCAATAGGATTGTCTCTGTTGCCACTCGCGCCAGATAGCTAATCTTCTCCAGGTACTCATCAACGAGAGATTTAGCACATGACAGTTTCAACTAACCATTCATCAATAACCCTTCCATCAAAAGTTGTTTTATTAACCGGCGCCAGCAGTGGCATCGGCGAAGCCACTGCTCGTTGGCTAGCTGGCCAAGGGCATCGCCTCATCATCGGTGCACGCCGTACCGACAGGCTGGAAGCATTAACCAAGACCATTCGCGCTGAAGGTGGCACGGTGGATTATCAAACACTGGATGTTACCGATCTAAAGAACATGCAGTTGTTTGCAGATTTCGCTCTCACTATCCATGGCCGTATTGATGTCATCATTAACAACGCTGGCGTTATGCCGCTCTCACCGCTGGCGGCGCTCAAGGTTGATGAATGGAATCGCATGATCGACGTCAATATCCGCGGCGTACTCAACGGAATTGCCGCCACTCTCCCTACCCTACAAGCCCAGCAAAGCGGCCAAGTAATCAACGTATCTTCCATCGGCGGATTCTCGGTCGTCCCAACTGCTGCGGTCTATTGCGCTACTAAATATGCGGTGCGCGCCATTTCCGATGGACTACGTCAGGAAACCGACAACATCCGCGTAACCTGTGTTTATCCAGGTGTAGTGGAGTCTGAACTGGCGAATACCATTACAGATACAGAGGCCGCTAAAGCCATGGTGGCTTATCGTCAGATTGCGCTTAAACCCGAAGCCATCGCCTCGGCTATTGCACATGCTATCAATCAACCGAATGACGTTGATACCAGCGATATCGTCGTAAGGCCTACCGCAAGTTACTAACTCCGCACGCCTTTAGCGATTACTAAATGGAGCCCGAAATGTACACGCCATTACGACGTCAACTGACCGCACTCCCCAGCCTGATACTCACCAGTGTCTTGTTTTCAATCTCCGCACAGGCGACAACCACGGAAACACGCAGCGAACGGGGAGCAGAAGTAATCCGCAGCCTTAATCAGGGTGAAAACCAGCCAAATTTGGAAGCGATGCGTGAGGAGTTCCCCTTTCTTGCCGAGGCTACCGAAGCCTACGCGCTTGGGGATGTTTGGAGCAGGCCGGGCCTTGATAACCGCACACGACAACTTGCGGCTGTGGCGGCTATGGCGGCTCTGGGTGAAGTTGGCATGATGCGTGTGCATGCAGACTATGCACTCAACATTGGTGTTAGCGAAGAAGAGCTTAAAGAAATAGTTTACCTGATCACAGTGCCCGCAGGCTTTCCGCGGGCTATTGCCGCGTCCCAGGTGTTATCCGAACTATTGGCTGAGCGTAACAACTAGAACGGGGGATACCCATGCAAGAAACCAAGCTTCCCATTTACTGGACGCGGGCGCTGATGATCGCGGGCATCGTTACCATTTTTCCGACGACCTCGACTGCTCACTCTCCCCCCAACATAGGAAATAACACCATGGCAGACCACCCGTATGTAGGTATGTGGGTAACAGCCGACGGGATTATTCGTCATGAGCTTTTACCCAACAACCGCTATGACGAGGCCAGAGGTGAGCGCGAAAGCGCTTACCAGGGACGCTACCGAGTAACGGATAACTATATCGAATACTGGGATGACACCGGCTTCACCGCTGATGGCGAGTTCATAGATGACGTGTTGTATCACGCCGGCATGGTGCTTTACCGAAAAGAGTAACTTATTAAATACGCAGGGAGTCTATATCAAGGGTGAAGGCCCGGTGTTCTTCTTTATATAACTTGAAGATCATCTAACCATATATGAATAGCACGCGGCATCGTTTCCGAAGAGCTGGGATGCACAAGATAAATAATAAAGGATTTGACGCGCGCTACAATCCATGACACTGTAGCCGCCAGTTGGTTAGCAAGCAGCATGGTTTCAGAAGTGTACGAAAAAGATTCAGACGTGTTCAAAATCTTTCGGCAAGCCTGTAATTGTATTCCTTGTTTTATCCGCTATTAATCTGGGTAATACCAGGAACTTTACAAAGCGCATTGCGCGAAAGGATTTTACTATGTCTACTGGCACAGTTAAGTGGTTCAACGATACTAAAGGCTTCGGTTTTATTGCTCCTTCTGACGGCGGCGATGACCTGTTTGCTCATTTCTCTGAAATTCAATCAGACGGCTTCAAGACCCTTCAAGAAGGTGCTAACGTTTCTTTTGACGTTACCCAGGGTAAAAAAGGCCTTCAGGCTTCTAACATCAAGCAAATTTCCTAACATTTATTGTTAGCAGTTTGCTCGAACCTTTAGAGGTTCGGATAACAAGGCCCGCTTATGCGGGCCTTGTTGCATTTGGACGATACTAACGCTGCATCCCACACATTTTAGATACGCCCCCACTGCGTTAAACGAACATCGACAGTGACAGATAGCTCTTCAAGGGCTGCAGCGCGCGCACGACCTTCAGCGCTAGCCCGATAGAAGTGCGGTGTCATCGCCAATAGATCCGCAATTTGCTCAATGCCGGTTAGTGCTAACGTATAATTTAGCGACTCCCTGCGCTGATGCACAAAGCTTTCGGGCAAGTGTCCTTCGCCTGAGCGCTCGGGTTTTAAAGTAGGGTAGATGATTTCCCGTAACTCTTTCAGATGACCCGGCCCGGCCTCAACCTGCCACAATACACCGCCAGATTTCAGCACGCGGGCAAACTCGCTGTATACAGGAAAACCAAACATACACAGTATGCTATCCAACGTTCCCGACTGTACCGGCAGGCGCGCATTACTACCCACGACCCAGCTTGCCTGAGATGCTCGCTGGAGCGCAGATTGGTTATCCTGCCTGGCAGCAGCCAGCACCGCCCATTTAGAAATATCCAGCCCCAACAATGAAAGAGATTGCACATTAGCAGCCGCTGAACTTGCCAACTGCCGTAAGTAATAACCTTCACCGCAACCTGCATCTAAACAGCTAAACCGTTCATTATTAGCCGTTTTACTTTCTGCGTGGCTTAATACCGCACTACTTACCGCCTCAGCAATAGGCTGATAGTGACCGGCCTTAAGAAATCGCTGGCGAGCAGCCACCATGACTTTGCTATCGCCTGGGTCACTTGATCGCTTTTGCTGTACCGGCAACAGGTTCACATAGCCCTGCTTGGCAATATCAAAACTATGCCCCGTTGCACAGCGCCAAACGCTGCCTGCCAGCTCTAAGGGTTCGCCATCCAACGGACAAGCCAGCGCTTGAAAAGGAGAGCTATTCATAAACAAGTCATCAAAACAGTTAGGCTCATAGGTGTTTCTTTACAGGTTATAGAGACGTGAGTGCCCCGCCGGAGAGTGAAACATTTAGCGTGTCACCAGAACGATGCCTAATAAAATAACACCACCTCCTATCAGAAAGTTGATGCTCAGCGGCTCATTAAGTGGCTATTCAAAATTTATCGTGCGTTCAGACCCGTAGCCGTCGAGTAGGCGACAGACCTCCTTGCTGAGGTGGTCAAATGAGAGATAGGCACTCAACGGTAGCCATGCGTACTTCATCTGCCGCCACAGAATCTCTATCAGGTTAAGCTCCGGCGAGTAAGCCGATAGGTAGACCAGATGCACACGATGCGACATCCACTCCATAATCTTCCTTCTGAAGGCCTTGGAGCGATGCATGCTGGCATTGTCGAGCACCACGATGGCGAAG
>NZ_JBNNIW010000059.1:0-11290 GCF_050269715.1 Halomonas sp. NPDC076908
TACAAGAAGACCGACAGCTTTTTCGGCACGTCGTTTTACACCCTGGACGTGTCGGGTGAGACCCCGCTGATCACAAGAAAAGTCGTGCAGTTGAACAACGACTATATCCATCAGGTTATCGACGTGTATCACGTGTGACCTGAGGAGAGAGGAGAGTTAACCATGAGTTATACCATTGCCCTCAACTTTGAGGACGGCGTGACCCGGTTCATTGGCTGTAAAGAGGGAGAAACCGTTCTCGACGCCGCTTACCGGCAAAAAGTTAACCTGCCGATGGACTGCTCTGACGGTGTATGTGGCACCTGCAAAGGCCACTGCGAACAGGGCGAATTCGACATGGGTGACGAGTATCTGGAAGATGCGCTTTCCGATGAGGAAGCAGCTGAAGGCCAAGTGCTCACGTGCCAGATGGTGCCTTCTTCGGATTGCGTTATTCAAGTGCCAGTGGCATCCACGCTGTGTAAAACACAGGTGGGCAAGGTTGAGAGCACAGTAGCAGCAGTTGAGCAACTTTCCGAAGATAGTATTGAGCTAGTCGTTGATTTGGATGATGCCGAGGGCCTCGCCTTTTTGCCGGGGCAGTACATTCATATTGATGTGCCCGGTACTGAGGTGCACCGCTCCTACTCTTTCAGCTCCTTGCCGGGGGATAAGCGCGCCACCTTCTTAATTCGCAACATCCCCAATGGGGTAATGAGCGGCTATTTAACCGAGCGCGCGGCGGTGGGCGAAAAGCTTACGCTGACCGGCCCGCTGGGCAGCTTCTACCTGCGAGAAGTGAAGCGTCCGGTGCTAATGCTTGCTGGCGGCACGGGCCTGGCTCCGTTTCTCTCCATGTTAGCGCAATTGGTCGAAAAGGGCTGTGATGCGCCGATTCACATGATTTACGGCGTCAATAAAGATGACCACCTAGTCAAAACGGATGCGTTAGATGCCTTCGTAGAAAAAATTCCTAGCTTCACCTACGCCACCGTGGTGGTCGACGAGGCTAGCGAGCATTCGCGTAAAGGTTACGTGACGCACCACATGGACGCCGAGGTAATGCATGACGGCGATGTGGACGTTTACCTGTGTGGCCCACCCCCGATGGTAGATGCTGTGCTGAAGTACTTCGACGCTGAAGGAATCGAGCCCCAGAGCTTCCACTATGAGAAGTTCACACCTAATCAAGTGGGAGAGAGTGCATGAGCTATCAACGTTTTGACGGCCCACGTTTTCAAGATCGAGTAATGGTGGTCACGGGTGCTGCTCAAGGAATTGGACAGCGGGTTGCAGAGCGCGCCGCCGTTGAAGGTGCGCGCTTGGTATTGGTAGATCGCGCTGATGATATCCACGAGATCGTGGCTGGGCTAAGCAAGCAGGGCTGCGAAGTGATTGCGGTACAAGCAGACCTAGAAAAATGGGAAGGCGCCGAGCAAGTCATGCAGACGACGCTCTCTCACTTTGGTCGTATCGATATTTTGGTTAACAACGTTGGCGGCGCGATTAACTTCAAGCCTTTTACCGAGTTTAGCGAGGCGCAAATCGCCGCAGAGATCAACCGTTCTCTAATGCCTACGCTTTGGTGCTGCCGTGCGGCGCTGCCAACCATGGTTGAGCAGGGCAGCGGCGTCATCGTCAATGTCTCTTCAGCGGCAACGCGGGGTATTCACCGTATCCCCTATTCGGCAGCAAAGGGCGGTATCAACGCGCTAACCGCATCACTAGCGTTTGAGTATGCCGAGCATGGCATCCGGGTAGTCGCCATGGCCCCTGGAGGCACCGAAGCACCGCCACGGCGTATTTCGCGAGGGACACCGACGCCTAGCAATGAGACGGAAAAGGCGTGGTTTCAAGCGCATATCGATCAGACCAAGCAGAGCTGCTTGATGAGCCGCTATGGCACGTTAGACGAAATGGTCGCCCCCATTTTGTTCCTTGCTTCCGATGAAGCCAGTTACATCACTGGTAGCGTACTGCCTGTAGCGGGCGGCGACCTTGGCTAGCATTGGTTGGGAAAAAGATAATTCTAAATAAAGCGTTAGCTATAACTCTAAACACAATAATCCCCTGGAGCACACCGTGAAACATATTGAGAAAGGCGTCAGCCTAAGGCACGCGCCCCGCGATTTCCTGCGCGACCTCAATGCCGACAACGCCAGTACTGGGCTAGTGGCGGGAATTTTAGGGCTCAGCGTTGGGGTCGTTCACATCAGCGCTGGCACGTCTGCGGGTCTGGATTCCTCCTTCATCATGATTTGGGTCATCAGCTATCTGATGATCAATGGTTTGTTTGGGCTTTTCATGCCAGCTTACTACCGCTTGCCGCTGCCAATGGCTAACTCTATCCCAGGGGCATTAATGTTTGCAGCCGTCATCCCGGTAATAGGTTTGGAGGCTGCGCTAGGTGCGAGCTTGATTGCAGGTGCTATTACCCTGATTGCTGGTTTGACTGGCGTGATGGGCATTGTGATGCGCCTGATTCCTATGCCGATTGTCATGGGTATGGTTGGCGGCATGCTGCTTAGCTTTGGCCTCAATATGGTGCGTCCGTTGGAAAGTGCTATTGTGCCAGCCTCCATCATGATTCTGGCTTTCTTCTTTTCTGCACGGCTGTTTCGTAAGATTCCGCCCCTGATTGTGGCGATGTTAGCCGGAATCCTCTACCTAATAGCGACCGGTGTGGACCTCTCCGGTATCGAGGCGACGATCCGTTTCCCCGAGTTCATTGTTCCAGAATTCACTTTGGGTGCCTTTCTAACGTACGGTTTGCCGCTTGCCATTATCCTTGTAGGAATGGAGACACCCGCAGGCGTCGGTTTAGTGAAGGGAATGGGTTACAAAGAAGTGCCCGCCAATGCGATCACGGCGGTGGGCGGTCTAGGCACCATGGTGTCAGCCTTTTTCAATCTACACAGTACCTGTATTGCTGCGCCTATGACCGGTATCTGCGCATCTCCAGAGGCGGGTACTCACGATAAGCGCTGGGTAGCGGCGGTAATTGCTGGGGCTATCTTTGTCGTTGCCGCACCTTTCTACGGCTATGTGGTCAGCCTACTGGAGGCTACGCCGCGCTACTTTATTGCCATTATCGCTGGGCTGGCACTGATGCGGGTCATCACCTCCTCGATGGCTATCGCCTTTTCAGGCAAGAAGCATGAAATAGGTGCACTGTTTGCCTTTCTAATTGCCGCGTCGGGAATTCAGATTCTCGGCATCGGCGCCACGTTTTGGGCGTTGGTATTGGGCGTGGTCGTTTCAGCAATCTTCGAAACCAAGGACTTCGAGTTTATTTTCACCCGTGAGGTGGTCACCAAAAGCGGTTGACCTTTTGTTACCTCTGTCACTCGATAACCGCATCCTCCTTTGCCCGTGTCTGCTATCGCTGCTCGGGCATTTTTTCTCAACAGCATTGGATAAAAATGCCGATGGAGAACTTCCACCGGCAAAAGCTTGTTTTCAATGCACTTAAGGCGGTGCGCTGATGCCGCGTCCACTATAAGCTAGCCAGCATTAATGGATGCTATACGCTCAGCCATTCATCCGGATAATAGGCTTAAGCGTCATTCCTTCAGCACTATCGGCGGCTGCTTGGTTGATGTCCTCAAAGGAGTAATACTTCACCAGCTTATCGAAGGGGAAGCGACCCTGTTGGTAAAGTTCTACCAACTGAGGAATAAACTGTCTTGCCACGCTGTCTCCTTCGACGATACCGCGAATACTTTTTCCTCCTAAAAGGAGATCGTTCACATCAAAAGCGGCCTCGGTGCCCAAAGCAGGAGCCCCCACCACCCCTAGCATGCCTAGACCGCCAAGGGCATCTACCCCTTGACGAAGCACCTCGGGACGGCCTGTCGACTCCAACGCGAAATCAACACCGCCTCCGCTTATTTGCTGAATACGTTCTACTACTGACTCCTCTTTGGAGTTGATGGTATGTGTCGCCCCCAGCTCTTTGGCTAGCTCCAGGCGTGAAGGGATGATGTCAATGGCAATAATGGTAGTGGCACCTGCAATTTTTGCTGCCATGATGGACGCAAGCCCCACGGCCCCTGCACCAAAGGCGGCAAAACGGCTTCCAGGCGTGACTTTGAGAGCATTGATAACGGCACCGGCGCCTGTCTGTATGCCGCAACCTAGGGGGCCAAGTAATTCAAGAGGCGCGTCTTTTGGCACTTTGACTGCATTGTTTTCCCGGCTCAGGGAGTAGGTAGCGAAGGAGGACTGGCCAAAAAAATGATCGTGCAGAGGCTGGTTGTTACCATCACGAATGGCTTGGAAGCCGTCGGGGTCACCACCGCTGAAATTGCGTCCAAAAAAGTCTTTACAGTACGATGCATGTCCGGCATCACAAGGGTTGCAAGCACCGCAGTATGCATAACTCAGGACGACGTGGTCGCCAATTTCAAGTGAGGTAACTCCAGGGCCTACGGCTTCCACAACACCTGCGCCCTCATGCCCCAATACGGCAGGTAATGGCACCGGATAATACTGATCACGTACGATCAGGTCTGTATGGCACATACCGGTCGCCACCACCCTGACCAGCACTTCGTCTCCCTGGGGTGGGCGAATGCTCGCTTTTTCTATTGTAAAGTCAGCTCCTTTCTCTCGGGTGACTGCAACTGTGATGTCTGTGTGTGTATTGTTTGTCATGGTTCGCCTCGGTATTGCGTTGTAATAAGAAATTTCTGGCTAAAGGCAGCATTTAAAGAGGGTAGGCGGGCGCCTCCCCCTTGAGCGTTAGCCACTGCCACTGCGTGAATTCATCTATATTGCTGCTCCCCCCCACGCTGGTTCCATTGCCTGAGGCGCCAACCCCGCCGAAGGGGTTGATGACTTCGTCATTCACTGTTTGATCATTAATGTGCAACAACCCTGTTCTTAGCTGCTCGCCTAAGCGTAAAGCACGGCCCGCATCGCGCGAAATCACCCCGGCCGATAGCCCATACTCTGTATTATTGGCAAGTGCTACTGCCTCTGCGTCTGTGTCGAAAGGGATAACCACGGCAATAGGGGCAAACGCCTCCTCGTGAAAAATAGGGTTATCGGTGGTGACATCGCTGACGACCGCCGGCTTAAAGAAAAGCCCGTCAGTTTCACCACCCACGAGTACGTTGCCCCCGGACGCTTTTGCGCGAGACAGCAGGTCACATGCGTGATCCAGTTGGCCCTTGTCAATCAATGGGCCGAGAGCGAATTCTCCACTGCGCGGGTCACCAACGCTTAAGCTGCGTGCTTTCTCTGTCAGGCGTTCGAGGAAACGATCATAGATGTCCCGCTGAACCAGAATGCGGCCGCTCGACATGCAGATTTGACCCTGATGCAGATAGGCCCCCCAAGTGGCATTACTAATGGCCAAATCTAGGTCGGCATCATCAAGTATGATCAGCGAGTTTTTGCCGCCTAGCTCCAGCGATACTTTCTTAAGCAAACGGCCCGCGGTTTCGCCAATTTTTCGTCCTGCGGCTGTCGAGCCCGTAAACTGAATCATGGCAACGTTACGGTTCTCGACCAGTGCCGCCCCTGCTTCACCGCCTCCTGGCAGCATGGCAAGCACACCTTTAGGTAAGCCCGCCATCTCAAATAGACGCGCAATACTGACACCGCCACATACACTGGTGCGTGGGTCGGGTTTGAGTATGACCGCATTACCCAATGCCAGCGCAGGGGCGACCGCGCGTATAGCGAGGTACAGGGGAAAGTTAAAAGGTGATATGACGCCGACTACACCCACAGGACGACGGCGTGCAATATTGAGTCGGCCAGGCGTTGAGGGCATCAGCTCTCCCGCCGCACGTGAAGGTAACGAGGCGGCTTCGTGCAGTACTTTTATTGATATCGCCACTTCAAACGCGGCCTTGGCGGGCGTTGAACCGCTCTCGTCTATGAGCCAGTGGATCAATTCATCTTGGTGCTCCTCAGCGGTACGGGCGGCTTGGCGCATGATGGCCGCACGCTCATCGTATGAAGTGTCGCCCCAAGCAATGGCGGCTTCATGGCTTTTGTCGGCGACGGCATCTAACTGCTCGCTTGTCGTGCTGCCAATATGGCCGAGAGTTTCACCACTGGCAGGTGCCGTGACCGGCAATACATTGCCTGAACCGGCTACCCATTGACCTGTAAACACGTGCTCTTGCCATATGGTAGGTTTCAGTAATAGTGCATCGGACATGATGTTTCTCCTTTTCAATCGTCTCCCGCGTGCTCCAATATCGGTGCTACGCTTTTCTCTAAGTTACCCCATTGCCTTAGCCATGCTTGTGGCAACAAGGCCTAGGGGGCATATGCCATTGTGTTGGCGTTGTCAGTAGGTGAGTGTTCAGAATACTTTGGCTACACGAAGATTAATGCGCTGGTCTTCCTTGAAGCCATTTTCAACATTAATGTCCTGGCCGTACTGCAGCTGGAGTTGAAGAGTGGGCTGAACAAAGGTTGCGAACGTGGCCTGCCAGCGATTGTTATCAAGTGCGTCGTCTTGCCGAACTCCGCCAACGGTCGTTTCGCCGCCGAAGGAGTGATAGTAGGAGAGGGCAAGATGGCTTTGAGGGCTGAGTAAGTATTTGAAATGTGTCTGTAGGCTTTGGCTATCATTTTGCTCACGGCGCATACCTATAAAGTCATCGTTATCGCCGTAAGTCGCATATTCGGCGATGATATCCAGCATAAAATCGTCACCAAGACCGGTGACGTAACCTGCTTGGAAAATGCCTTTCCAGCGATTTTCACCGACATTAATGGGGCCATTAGAGGCGTCGTACTTTCCCGCAGGGATTGAGGCAAAGGCGGAGAAACCAAACCACTTTTGTTGATCCGGGTTGTTCACTAACCACGTAGTGGCGCCGATCATGGGATCGCCCATGCCACTAGAGGAGGTCGGCTCCAGAGGGCCGAAAGGTGCTTTCAATTCAACCCTACCAAAAGGCAGTATTATCTGGGGATTGACGGTATACCCACCGATATCCAGGTAGTGAATAAATCGGGCTAAACCGATACGGGTATCGAGCCCCGTATCACCGCGAAGCAAATCACCGTTCGCGTAAACTGAATCCCGGCTAGCATGCTGTAAATAAAGCAGCCCTAGCGTACTGCCTTCTGGTAGTGGTACGTAGTCACCTGGGTCTGTGGCAATTTCGGCGGCATTGGCGGTTAAAGTGGCGGTGGTGCTAAGCGTTAATGCTCCAGCCATCGCGAGAACATGTCGAATCTTTTTGCTCAGTGGGCTGCAGTGCATGGGCAGGCTATACGTCCGCATGTTATGTATCTCCATCATGCTTATTAATCTTGTAAGGTGCCTGCAATCTGTAGCGAGAAGCATGCCAACTGAGACGGTCGTGAATATTTATTTTAAGTTTTTGATTTTTATTATCCCCAAGCGTTCTTTCAGGGCCTTGATATAGTGCGTAGGCGTCTCAAAGTGAGAGCAATGTCTTAACATTCTCATTTTGATACAGCTTTAGCTTAGGGTGTATGCGCCGCTCTTCTGTTGCTCTTATGCCATGAGGCCCAGCTTGGACGGCTATTTTATGCTCTGGATTTCCTTGATTTTGCGATAAAGCGTGGCGCGGCCTATACCTAGATGTTTGGCAGCTTTGCTGATATTGCCATCGGTCTTTTCTAACGCTGCCTCGATCATATGCTGCTCTTGGGCCTTTAGTGTCGATGAGTAGCGCTTCCTTGAATGTTGAGGTGGGCTGTCAACGATCTCTGTGGGTAGGTGGCAAAGATCGATCAGATGATCGCTATCATCAGCCATTACATCAGCGTGTTTTAGGGCATGGCGCAGTTCGCGTACATTTCCTGGCCAGGGGTAGTTCTCCATTCGTTTGAGGGCATCAAATGATAGCTGACGCGTAGCCTGGGTGACTTGTGAACACTGCTCTACTAAAAATGCCTGTAACCGCGAGCGCTCTCTTAAAGGTGGGATTCTTAGCGGCATCCCTTGTATGCGGTAAAGCAGATCATCACGGAAAGCACCTTGAGCTACGGCTGATGCCAGATCATGGTGAGTTGCACAGATTAACTGGAAGTTTACGCTTTTCGTCTTACCCGCCCCCAGGCGGCTCACTTCGTGTGTTTCCAGCACTCTCAGCAGCCTGGATTGAAGAGTAAGGGGCATATCCCCAATTTCATCGAGAAATAAGGTGCCGCCGTTGGCCTGCTCGATCTTACCCGGCGCGCCGCCACGGCGAGCGCCTGTGTAGGCCCCCTCGGTATATCCAAAAAGCTCGCTTTCAATCAATGTCTCAGGAATAGCGGCGCAGTTAATAGCGATGAACTCTCCTGTTTTGTTGTCACTCTGTTCGTGAAGAGTCTTGGCCATGACTTCCTTGCCTACACCGGTTTCTCCCAGAATCAATACGGGAAGACGCTTGTTAACAGCTCTCAGGGCAAGTGGAATCTGTTTGTTAAGAGTCGCGTCGCCAAAGTCGGGTACTGATTCAACCGCTGACAAATGACGCTTGCTATCTTTGCAGGTAGCCGTTCCCTCAATCAGGCTTGTCTGATGCTGCACCGTTGGATTTAGTACGAAGGAAAGTCCGGAAGATGTCCGGCCTAACAATGGGGGGCGCTGACCCCTGGCGGCATCGACCAGTTCGCCAAAGCGAAGATCAAATAGTTCTTGGAAGTTTTTCGGGGCATGGCTAGCGGTGAGGCCGATCACTTCGCGCACCTTCGGCGTCATACCCAGGATTTCGCCCTCGGGGCCGAGGGCGATCAACATATCATTAGTTGTGGGTACTTGCTGCCAGCTTAGTTGCAGGATCAAGTAGGGCCGTAGCTGCATGATCAAGCGATGTTCGATCGCCCGCGCGCACTGGGTGACGAGTGAAAGTGCACTGCCTGGGGCCAAACTGTGCTCCCGAGTGATATCAATCGAACCAATCACTTGACCGTAGGGGGCGATGATGGGAGCGGCCGCACAATTCAGCGATTGATTAGTGGTGTAGTAGTGCTCCGGTCCTGAAACAGCAACAGGTCGGCCAGCCGTAAGCGCGCAGCTCATCGCCGATGTCCCAATGTATTGCTCCGAGAGATTGACCCCAGGACGGAAGGCCTGCTTGAGAACCCTGCCGGAGTGAGCGTTAGCTTGATAGGTGCATAGAGCATGGCCTTGGCGGTCAGTGAGTAGCAGTGCGTAGCCCGCACCACTAATGGTGCGATGAAGCTGTTCAATTGGGATAGTGGCTGCATTAGTAAGATTTTGATTTTTTTGTTTAATTTCGTTAAATCTACTGCACGGTACCGTTTCGTATATGACCCGCTCAGTCACACTCTTGTGCTCGGCGATACAGCGTTTCCATGAGTTCAGGATAGCTTCGTCTATTATTCCATTAGGAATATTCCCATCTTGGAAGAAAGCCTTTCTAGCCTCACTCAGCCTTTGTAAGGGCGTCAGTTGTGTATTCATTTATCCCTCTTCACTGCAATATTGTTCTATGTGGGCTTCAAATTCGGATGCGTTGCCAAGGATCTATTACATAAGAAAATATTAAATTGGTCATTGGAGCTTGCCTTGCACTGGCTTGTTATTCTTTTGTCGTAATTCAAAAATCTGTTGGATGCCCTCTTAGGTGTGAAATGCCCTGTACAGGGTTAACTAAACCCTACATAACAAAAAAAATAAATAAGCCGAGTATCCCTTTCGCAGAGCAGTAAGAATACTTCCATGTTTTTATTTATTTTTTACATATAAAACAATTGGTTATTTTTTAACAAAGCATTAGAAAGCATTGATGCTTGTAGGTGAGGGTGCCGCATCGAGATACCTATGAAGTATGGCAAGGAACTCAAACGATATTGGTCTGTTAAGTGGGGTCTAGTCGATATTACTGACGAACCAACAACAACTGTCGTCTTTAAGCCCATGATAGACGTACCCCAATCTCACCTCGAATGTTGCTGCTATCGCCGGGCCCCAAGACAACAATAAAACCAACGATAGGGTTTCACCATGACCGTAAAAATATTCGACACGCCCGAAGTGCAAGATTTCCTAAATGCCGTTGCTGGCGTTGATCAGTCAGGCGGCAATGACCGCGCCAAGCAGATCGTCCATCGCTTAGTCGGCGACCTATTCAAGCTGATTGACGACTTCGATGTCACGGAAGAAGAGTACTGGGCGGGCGTTAACCTGCTCAATGCGCTGGGTAGCCAGACCCAGTTCGGCTTGTTGTCCCCGGGGCTCGGCTTTGACCACTTTCTCGACATGCGCCAAGACGCTATTGATGCCGAAGCCAAGCGTACTGGCGGTACCCCGCGCACCATCGAAGGCCCGCTCTACGTGGCTGGCGCCCCGGAAGCCGAAGGCTTCGCGCGCATGGACGACGGCAGTGATGCCGATGGCGAGGTGATGTGGCTGACCGGTCAGGTGCGTGATGTCGACGGCACCCCGATTCCCGGCGCCAAGGTCGAGATTTGGCACTGCAATTCCAAGGGCGGCTACTCCTTCTTTGACCCCTCTCAGGACGAGTACAACATGCGCCGCACGATCTATGCGGATAGCGACGGCCGTTACACCGCGCGCAGTATTATCCCCTCCGGCTACGGCGTACCTGAAGGTGCCCCCACCGATGTGGTGCTCAAGTCATTGGGCCGCCACGGCGAGCGTCCGGCGCATATCCACTACTTTGTCTCCGCACCGGGCCATCAGCACCTGACCACCCAGATCAACCTGGCGGGCGACCCCTACACCTATGACGACTTCGCCTTTGCCACCCGCGAAGAGCTGGTGGTGCCCGCCGAGCGTATTGACGACCCGGCCGAGATCGCCAAGCGCGAGCTTGACGGCCCCTTCTCCCACGTGGTGTTCGATGTGGAGCTGGCCCAAACCGACGCCGCCGAACTGCAGGTACGTCACGCCCGCCCGCGGGCTAAAGAAGACGACCAGGATCTGGCCAGCCAGCTCGCCGGTACTGCCAAGGTTTAACGCCTCATAACCACGCGCTGACGATTGCCGTTGACCACCGTCCGGTGCGTCAGCGCTACCTCCAGGTTATGCCAAAGCATTGAGGAGAGAGATCATGACCACACAGCTTGATCAGCTCGAAGCCCGCGTGCGCGGCGCCGTCCAAGACGACCCCGCCCAGGGCATCTTCCGCTGCCACCGCAGCATGTTCACCGATCCTGACTTCTTTGAACTTGAGCTAAAGCACATCTTCGAAGGCAACTGGCTGTTCCTGGCCCACGAAAGCCAGATCAGTGAGCCAGGTGATTACATGACCGTCACCATGGGCCGCCAGCCAGTGATCATCACCCGCGACAAGCAGGGTGAATTGCATGGCCTGATTAATGCCTGTGCCCACCGCGG
>NZ_JBNNIW010000060.1:0-9573 GCF_050269715.1 Halomonas sp. NPDC076908
GGCTTGCGAAAGCCAACTTGCACGGGGCGAAGGATCAAAAAGTGCTCGCTGGCGGTGATAGGGAAAGTGTCGGCGCCGGCTTCACGGATTCAGGTCAAAGAGAGAGCCTTAATAGATTCCGTCCTTATATAACTTAAGCACTCAGGAGGGACGTTTGCCATCCCTCAACTTTACTATTCTAAGTATTATAGTCATGCTCGTTATTAGTAATAATTTTGTTTAGTATTTTTTATTTAACATTTTTTATGGATTTTTGAATACATCAACGATTTATTGATTCAAGCGCTAAGCGTGCTTGCTCTTGCCAGCTCCCCTCAATCGAAGCAGCATTTTCCAGCGCCTTACGCGCAGCATCAAACCGCTCTTGTTGAAGCGATAATAATCCTAAGTTTAACCATGCAGCGCCCATCATAGGGTCGATGTCCGTTGCCTGCGTAAACGCTTCGCGTGCTTTCTCTGGCTGTTGGTCCGCATACAGTGCGTTGCCTAGTGCAAATCTTCCCAGGGCATTGCCGGGGTAGCGTTCGTTAAACGCTTGCCAACTTGAAAGGGCGGCAACAGGCCCATGGCTTTCTTCGTAGGCGCTGATAGCCTCCAACGCGTTTCTGGCCGTAATACCTTGGGGCAGAGTGCCAGGATCTGCTACTACAAAACCCCACCGCTCAGTGCGTGCCCAGGTTGCATCAAAGCGACTAAATGAAAGGGTATGGCGCTCAATTTCTCCGCTACGCATAATCAGTGTTTCATTAGGTATGTCGTAACCGATAGCCACCGCGTAGTGCCACATGGGGTAGATGGGCAGGGATAAATTCTGCATCACTACCACGGGGTCTCCCGCTGCTAAATGGCCCAATAGCGTGTCCATGGTGCCGCGTATAGGAAAGGCTAGCTGTTCATAGCGCCGCACAGTGGCTAGCATTTCAGGCTGCACACTGCCGTCACGTTCGGGTAAAAAAACCTGAGGGATGAGTTGGTCAACATCCGCTTCTATGCCTTGATGATTAAGCACCATCGCAAGCGTTGCAGGCCCACATTGAAACTCCGTTTGGGCATAAAACGGTACGCTTTGCAGTTCTACCTGCGGAGGTAGATCACTGTAAGTACTTTGCAGTAATACCGGATTGCGGGCACAGGCCGTGAGTAACAGCAGTAGAATAAAAACGCCCGCTAAGCGGGCGTAAGAAAGTGTCTTACTTTTTAAAAATACCTTATTCATGTGCTGCCTATTAACGCGTAAACGGATAGACGTCAGTCAGGCCGAGAATATCGGTGATCAGTAGAATGATAAAGACAGCAAACAGTGCCCCGATAACGCCGCCGCCAGCACCGGCAGGCAACATTTCCAACTGCTCAGCCATTTGTTGTGCTTCTGCATCACTCAGTGCCGCAACGCGAGCATCTACTTCATCAAGATCAACACCCTGTTTTAGCAACTGATCTTGTACATCAGCACGGGCCAGAATTTCGTTGATACGTTCACGGTCAGCGCCAGCACGATCACCTGCTAAAACAGCCTGGGTAGTGACTAAGTCCATTGATTGGGGAGCAGTAGGCGCAGCTGCTAGGGGTAAGCTGGTAAACACCAGCACTGCAATTAGCAGAGTCGCGAGGTAGGCACGCAATGTCTTCATCGTCTTCTTCCTTAGACTAGTCGGGTGGGGGACAAGCTTTTTTTTTGGCTTGAATCAACAGTATAGAAACAATCTGTGTGTTTTTTAAGCCCCATGTACAAAGTACACATTTTTTGCACTAACGGCGCTGATTAGCCATGGGGGTTAACGCGGTACGTCCAGGCGGTTTCAGAGAGTAACCCGCGGCCACCGGCCATCGTCATGGCTAAATCGTGCAAGCCGGGCCATAGCGGTACTGGGGCGGCACCTTTTACCGCCAAATCGAGCCGTTGGGCCATCAGAAGCAATTTATGCAGCCGTTTCATTGGCAGCCGACCAATGGCTTTCTGGTAAGCGGGGCGGCGCTTATCAAAGATCATCGGCTTTTGGACTTTGCAGGCGTGTTCAAAACTTTGCCCTTGATCCAAATGCTGATGCAGCGAGAGCAGTGTGCGCAGCTCGCGGCTAAGCGCCCACAGCACAATCGGCGCCTCGACCCCTTCACTGCGCAGGCCATTGACGATGCGAGACGCGCGGCTGGGTTCACCTTTCAAACAGGCATCCGCCAGGTTAAAAACATCAAAGCGTGTGCTGTCTTCCACGCCCTGGGCGATGCTTTCAACGTTCAGACGTGTGCCCTGAGGGTGAATCAATGCCAGTTTTTGCAGTTCCTGATCCGCCGCGAGGAGATTACCTTCGGTGCGCTCACCCAGTAAGCGGGCGGCGTCTAGATCAATCTGTACGCCATGAACCGATGCGCGGTCACGTAGCCAATAGCCTAGACGCGAGGCATCCACCGGCCACACCGGTACGAACAGGCCGTGCTTATCCAGCGTTTTAAACCAGGCGGTTTTTTGCTGCTTGGCATCTAGCTTACCCATGCTGATCAGCAACACATCGTCGCTGTTTTCAATGGTTTCAGCGTGTTGTGCCAGTGCCTTGCTGCCTTCCTGCCCCAGCTTGTGATTACCTAGGCGTAGCTCAAGTAGCTTACTGGACGCGAACAGCGAGAGGTTGCTGGACATTTCGATTAGCCGACCCCAGGCAAAGTTGGGCTCAACGTCCAGTACTTCACGCTCTTCAACGCCTGCCTGACGAGCGGCAGCCCTCACCGCATCGCAGGCATCGCGGTGTTGTAAGGGCTCGTCGCCCGCCACAATCACCACGCGAGGAAGCTTTTTTGCCAACGCAGCGGGTAGCTGATCAGCAAATACTTTCACTGCATGCCCTCAACATTGGCAAGACGTTCGATGATGCGTTGAGACAGCTGACGCGCAAGCGCCTGCTCGGCTTCTAACATCAAAGTTTCGCGGTTGAGCAAGTCGTCATCGCTGACTCGAATCCGTGTGCTGGTCGAGAGCGTGGCATTGTTGATGTGGTAAGCATTCGATTCTCGTTCTTGAACCGACAGTGAGGTACTAAGGGTTAGCTCATGCTCGCGGCTGGCACGACCATCGCCGCCTAATCGGCGCTCAATGAACGACGGCGTACCCAGGGTGACACGCCACGGCGCACCAGCCTCAATTTGAGTGCCAAGCTGCTGAAGTCTAGAGGCCACCTGCCGCGCAACCGTGCTAGTGGTATTGCCTTCTAAAGAGAGCGTTGGCAGGGTGGGCAGCGATTCACTGCCCCGTAGCCTAAAGCCACATGCGCTCAGCAGCACCGCCATGGAGGCGGCGATGCTTGCGCTAAGGAAAGTGCGACGGTTCATCCGCTCACCACAATATTGACTAGTTTGCCGGGTACCACGATCACTTTACGCACGGTATTACCCTCAAGGAAGCGTTGAACATTTTCATGCTCCATGGCGAGTTTCTCGATAGACGCTTTATCAGTATTTGCGGCTACTTCAAGCCGCGCGCGCAGCTTACCGTTGACTTGCACTACTAGCTCAATGCTGTCCCGGGTGAGGGCCGACTCATCTACTACCGGCCAGCTCGCTTCAATAGCAGGGCCCGAGTGGCCAAGTGCTTCCCACAGGCTATGGCAGAGGTGCGGCGTAATTGGCGCCAGCAGTAGCACACCAGCTTCCAGGGCTTCACGTGTCACCGCCAAACCAAGCTCCGAGGTGTCTTCAAACTTGCTAATCGCGTTGGAGAGCTCCATTACCGCAGCAATAGCAGTATTGAACGTCGTCCGGCGGCCAATGTCGTCGCTGGCTTTCTTGATCGTCTCGTGGGTTTTACGGCGCAGCGCTTTCTGGTCGTCATTGAGGGCGCTGATATCCAGCGCACCGGGAGTGCCAGCTGCCAAGTGTTCATTCACCTGACGCCACAGCCGCTTCAGGAAGCGGTGGGCACCCTCAACGCCAGAGTCCGACCACTCCAACGACTGCTCCGGCGGTGCCGCAAACATCATAAACAGACGCACGGTATCGGCACCGAACTTGTCGATCATCGATTGCGGATCAACGCCGTTGTTCTTTGACTTGGACATCTTCTCGATGCCGCCCATCTCTACCGGTTTGCCGTCGCTCATCAAAATAGCGCTCAGCGGGCGGCCTTTCTCGTCGCGCTTCACCTCCACATCCGCAGGGTTAAACCACTGCTTGCCGCCGTTATCGGTAGGGCGATAGAAGGTTTCTGCGATCACCATGCCTTGGGTCAGCAACTGCTGGAAGGGCTCATCGGAATCGACCAAACCGAAATCACGCATCAACTTGTGGAAGAAGCGGGCATACAACAGGTGCAGAATGGCGTGCTCGATACCGCCGATATAGAGATCCACCGGCAGCCAGTAGTTGGCTCGCTCATCCAGCATCGCCTCGGTGTTATCGGCACAGCAGAAGCGCGCGTAGTACCAGGAAGACTCCATAAAGGTGTCGAAGGTATCGGTTTCGCGGGTCCAACCATCGCCCAGGTCAGAGAACGCAGGCATCTTTTTCAGCGGCGAACCGGACGCATCGACGGTGACTTCCATGGGCAGCGACACTGGCAGCTCGTCGTCGGTCAGCGGTACCGTTTGGCCTTCCGGGCCATATTTGACCGGAATCGGCGCGCCCCAATAGCGCTGGCGGGCAACGCCCCAGTCGCGCAAGCGGTAGTTGGTTTTGACTTCGCCACGGCCAAGTTCCGCAAGCTTGGCGGCAATGGCATCAAAGGCTTGCTCAAAACCAAGGCCATCGAACTCACCGGAATTCACCACCGTGCCGTATTCGGCGTATGCCGCTTCAGAAATATCGGCAGGCTGGCCGCTCTCATCGGCAATCACCGCTTTAATAGCAATGCCGTATTTGGTGGCAAACTCCCAGTCGCGCTGGTCGTGGCCGGGAACCGCCATCACCGCGCCAGTACCAAACTCCATCAGCACGAAGTTAGCCACATAGACAGGCACTTCATCGCCGGTCAGCGGGTGAACCGCCAGATGGCCGGTGGCCATGCCTTTTTTCTCTTTGGTGGCCATTTCGGCTTCAGTGGTACCGCCTTTGGCACACTCTTCGCAGAAAGCCGCCAGCTCGCTGTTCTGCTCCGCCGCTTGCTTGGCTAGCGGGTGGCCTGCGGCAACGGCCACGTAGGTCACACCTAACAGCGTATCAGGGCGGGTGGTGTAAACCGCCAATGGATCATAGGTGCTACCGTCTTCAGCCTTAATATCAAAGGTCAGCTCAACGCCACGGGATTTCCCAATCCAGTTACGCTGCATGGTTTTGACCTGCTCAGGCCACTCGACTTTATCAAGATCGGCCAGCAGCTCGTCGGCGTAGTCGGTAATCTTCAAGAACCACAGCGGGATCTCTTTGCGCTCAACCAACGCGCCGGAACGCCAGCCACGGCCATCAATCACCTGTTCGTTAGCAAGTACGGTTTGATCAACCGGGTCCCAGTTCACCGTGGACATCTTCTTATAGACCAAGCCTTTTTCGACCAGCTTGGTGAAGAACCACTGCTCCCAGCGGTAGTAGCTGGTATCGCAGGTGGCGAATTCACGGCTCCAGTCGTAGGCAAAGCCCAGCGCCTTCAACTGATTGCGCATGTAATCGATGTTCTGGTAGGTCCACTCGGCGGGCGGCACCTGATTCTGAATGGCGGCGTTTTCAGCGGGCATGCCAAATGCATCCCAGCCCATGGGCTGCATGACATTTTTACCCTGCATGCGCTGGAAACGAGAGACAACGTCGCCGATAGTATAGTTACGCACATGGCCCATGTGTAGCTTGCCGCTAGGGTAGGGGAACATGGATAGGCAGTAAAACTTCTCGCGATTTGCGTCCTCTACGGCTTTGAAGCACTGATGTTTGTCCCAGTACTGCTGGGCGTCGCGTTCGATATCACGAGGGTTGTATTGTGCGTCCATCGGTTTATTAATGCCTTGGCGTATTCGCCCAAAAGGGGCGCAAAGTGAATGTTAGATGACTACTGTCAGATAAGTGAGGTCGATTGTATCCTATGCAGGTGTATCCTTGAACGGTAAGCCGAGGATAGGAACTGCATGCGTCGACAAAAGGAGAGGTACCATGAGTGAACAACAGAATGACAATCGCCTACGCGAAGGCTACGAACGACTGTTAGAGCGGTTGCAGGGCGGCGCTAACGAGCTAACCTGGGAAAACTTACAGAAGGATTTGGACGACGCGGTTGAGTTTGAATCTGAGCTGGAAGAGTACACCAAAGACGAGCTAGCGCTGCTGCGTGCCTGGGTAGAGCGCGATCTTAAAGATATGCGCTACTACATGGCGGACACCGGCAAGCAAGTCGCCAGCTGGTTGGGTATTGATCTTGAAGGTCTTTCCCGTCGCGTGGCGGAGTCGTTGCTCTCCATTGCTGACCGCAGCGTGGTAGACCGCGAGCGCTTTGAAGAGGACTTAGAAGCCGCCCGCGCCGACTACTGCGAAGGTGAAATGGCAGCACCCGGTTTAATGGCCTGTACCCATTGCGACGCCCAAGTAATGCTGCCTAACGTGGCGCGGCTGGAGCCTTGCCACCAGTGCGGTCATCGCTACTTCTACCGCTTCCCCAATAAAATCGTCGAGACCTAAGCGAGCCGGTTAACCCACTATATAACTGACGCCTGCGATCGCGACCAGCGAAAGCAGGCTCATCACCGCCGCGTAGAGCAGGTTGTTTTTCATCATGCGATAACCGCTTACCCCATAACGCCCCTGTAGCGAAAGGTTGATCCCTGAAAGCGGCCCCACGCTGGTACCCACCGCCCACGAACTTAATGCCACAAAGGCAAACAAAGTCTGTTCGCCGCTCTGCAGGTTCAGTATCGACGCCAGTACGGAAACGCCAATAATTGGGTGAAGGCCCACCAGCGCGCTTAAGGTAATCGCCGCAAAGCTGATCATCGCCTGAGGCGTGCCGAAACGCGTGAACAGGGTCCAATCGCTACCCGCCGCAGCGCTTACCAGCGTCGAAAGGCCAATCGTTAAAAGCCCCGCCGCTAAAAACAGTGAAATCTCCCCACGCATAGCGGGTAGCCGTGTGGTGGTGTGCTGGCGAATACGCCGTAGGGTAAAACGTGGTCCATCGCGTAGATTGCTCAGCACCGCCACGCCAGGCAGCAGAAAGGTAATAATGCTGACGATAGTAAGGGAAGGGGTGAGCCAAAAGTGAAACAGCATCACCAGTGCCGCCATGCCCACCGGCATCAGTAGGCTGCGCGGCGACAACGAAAAACCATCTACTTCGGTAAGATCAAATCGGCGTCTTAGTTCAAGTGTGGTTAACAGCCCCGACAGCATTGCCATGGGAAAACCCACCACGGCAATTTGCGCGTACTGCACATCGGGTACCAACGCGATCACCACCGCCATGGAAGCAAAAAACGGTGACCACAACGCAGCACTTGAAAGCCCCCGGTTAAGCGCCAGTAGTTGCGGAGTCGTCAGCGGCCCACGCCGGGCCAGCTTATCGCCCACCATAAACACAGTAGAGAGATTTAAAATCGTGCCCAGAAAGTGTACCCCCAGCCAGGTACGCAAAATGCCGCCCGCGCCAGTCACCCGTTGGCCTGTTGCACCCTTAGTGCCTTGCTTGCCAATCAGCGAGATAAAACTAACGCCCACCAGCATCGCCGCCACAAAGGCATTACCCTGCAACATCGCAGGCCAATCCACTTCAGCGCCATACACAAACCGCGCCACCAGTAGCATCAGCGTACCCAGCGCCATCAGCACGCCCGCCTGAATGCGTGAACGCCTGGGAATATCCCGCCACAACAACAAAACAGCCGCCCACAGCAAATAGCTCACCGCATGGGCAGTGCACAACCAGCCAGTAAAGCCAATAATTTGTGCGATCAAGCCAAGCAGAATCAGCACGCCCGCCAAGCGCTGCCGAGAAGTCGTCTCTTGCATGCCAAACCCTTAATAGTGAATTAGCAGGCTAATCGGATTTGCAAAGGAAGGCCAGCAGTAAGCTAAGAGTTAGGGGTAGGTGTTTTTCGTAGCGCCTAGTAACGAGCGAGGCAGCAGTGCCGTTGGTTGGCACTAATACATGCATAGCCACATTTCGTAGCGCGTGGTAACGAATCTGCGAGGAACGAGCAAATGAGGCACCCGCGGAAGCATCGCGAAGCGATGCCCGAACAAAAACCAAGTAAGTTATTCAACTTAAATACAACGCCCTTTCTCGCCTCAACACGTGACCTGAGGTGGGTTTGTGAATAAAGTATGATTAATTAGCCAAACACGGTCACAAGCGGAGCGTTTTAACGCAGCCCAGATGCACCGGGGCGGTAGCGTGCTTTGCTTTTGACTAGCCTAAAGGGCTGCGCACACCTGCAAATTCCTTACCTATTACATGCGTATAAATTTGCGTTGTCTCGATACTTTTGTGGCCTAGCAATTCTTGTACTGTGCGAATATCCGTGCCTTGGCTTAGTAATTGGGTGGCGAAACTGTGCCGTAAGGTATGGCAAGAGCCTGGACGTGGCAATGATGCAGATTTCATCGCCTGCTTCACGGCCTTTTGCACAGCCGATGAATGAATATGGTGAAGAACGATGTTCCCGGCATCATCACAGCATGGGCGGCTGGCAGGAAACAGCCATTGCCAACCTAGGGAAATACCTGCGTTTGGGTACTTACGGTCCAGAGCATGAGGTAAAGTTACTGGTACGCGACCACGTGCTAGCCGATAGGCAAGTTGCCGTTCAGCCGACTCAATTTGCGCCTCTAACGCGGGAAGACAGACAGCGGGTAGTAAAGTGGTTCGGTCTTTATCACCTTTCCCTGCCCTGACGGTGATGATATGGCGTTCGGTATCAATATCTCTTACGCGCAAACGACACGTTTCGATGAGTCTCAGTCCCGAGCCATACATAAGGGTTGCCATCAAATTCATAGGCCCAGACAATTGATTTAATACGCGCATAACCTCTTCGTGAGAAAGCACGACAGGTAATCGACGCGGGCGTTTAGCTCGTGAAAAGGTACCAATATCACCCAATGGCATATCAAGGATATGGCGATACAGAAATACTAAAGCATTAAGCGCTTGGTTTTGTGTAGCTGCAGCCACATATCGCTCTACGGCAAGGTGCTCCAGAAAAGCTTGGACTTCAGAAGAGCCCATACTGGCTGGGTGTCGCACCCCATGATAGCGAATGAAGTAACGTATCCAGTAACAGTATGTTTTTTCAGTACGTGGGCTGTAGCGCTTTACTCGCATAACAGCTTTCACACGATCCATTAGTTTCGGAGGCCTGCTTTGCATATCCATTTGGTGTCTGTCTCCTGGTAGTGGATATACATACAGTATTGTTGAGCTTGGCAAAACGCGCAAGCATGCGAATTCTGCAAATGCAGCCTAATTAATATTAATTTATTTTAAAATCATGTGGTTATGCACGAAAAGGTAGGCTACATTTGCTAAGTAAACATGCTGGCGCGTTCATCCAATCATAGGACGCGCCGTCTAATACCTGTTAACTGGGAAGGAGCCCATGAATCAGAATCTTGCGGATGAGCTGGTCACGATGATGACTGAAGACCAGCGGTTGTTGCAGCAACTCTTCGATT
>NZ_JBNNIW010000061.1:0-8005 GCF_050269715.1 Halomonas sp. NPDC076908
AGTGGCGCCCTTGCCAGTCGGGTTGTCTTCCCCTCAGTCGGGGTGACGACACCTTCTTTCAGGTGTCCGGGGTTGCCGGCTTCGCCGGGCAAACAAAAAGGCCAGCATAAAGGCTGGCCCTGTATCTTAAATTAGTGACTATATATTAATAGTCAACATGTAACTCATAGCGGTTATTGTCATTTTCTTTAGTACCTCCCAGTGCATTGCCTGTCACTTCAAGTTGATAATTGCCTGGCTGCAGTTGGCGGACCATTTCAAAATGGCCACGTGGGCTGGAAGCTTCTGCTACCTGCTGTCCCGCCTCATTATAAAGAACAGCTGAAATGCGGTTGCCAGTGCTGGTAAATCCTGGAAAGTGCTCACTCACTACTTTCAGTGTAGTCGCTTGTTCAATGTTAATATTGAAACGCTTAGGTTGCCCCTGGGCAAGCATCTGTGTAGAAGATACGCCTCTTTCTAGTAAGGGAAGATTCTGTGTTGTATTGCCTAAGCTCGCTAATACAGGTGTAGAGAGGATACTTGCTACTACTGCACTAAAAACAATTGCTTTAATTTTCATGGTGGTTTACTCCGCTGGTTATTTACAATTTAATAATAACCTTAGAGTATGAATTGAAGCTGAATTTAGTGGTTTATTAGCAAAAAAAACGCCACCTTTCGGTGGCGCAAGTTATAGAGTGCTTAACGATTTAAAACATTAACCTGACACCTGCCACCACGCCGGTATCTTCGGTATTATTCCCGCCAGCACGAGAAAGGTCAGCGGTATCGCCATACTCTTTTACCCAGTAAGCGCCCACGTAAGGCGCAAAGCGTCTGGTCACTTCGTAGCCCAGGCGCATGCCGACACGCACTGAGTTAAGGCCCTCACCCACACCAAACTCCTCAACTTCGCTGGCAGCTACGGCAATTTCGGTGCGCGGCTGTAGGTAGAGCCGCTGAGTCAGGCGCAGATCGTATTCGCCTTCAAAACTGGCGGCCACGTCGCCATCTTCACTCACTCGTAATGCCACGTCGGTTTCAATGCCGTAGGGCATTACGCCTTGCAGGCCGACAACCCCATAGGTGCGTTCGGCGTGATCATCGGAGAAAACACCGCCTTGATAACCGATCCCCCCCTGTAACTCCCAAAAATCAGCCACTAAACGACTATAGAGTAGTTCCAAAGACTCAAACTCAGCATCTTCGCCGTCGCCCTGGACATTTTCGCCTTCTGACTTTAGGTAAATGCGGTTGATATCGCCGCCGTACCAACCTTGAAAGTCCCATACCACGGCTTCTGGGCCTTTATCAGGCACGCTATATTCGAGCCGATCAAACAGTGCCATACCTATATTATGTTCCTCAGTGGGCGCTGGCCAACTGTCTGGTGCCGCATAGCCATCTTCGGCTTGAGCGGTCGTGGCGGCGGCCATGCCAAGGGCGGCGCTGGCGAGGGTTAAGTAGCGCTTAATTTTCATACTGCCTCCTTAAGAAACTTGAACAACGCGGAACATGCCAGCATCCATGTGATAGAGAAGGTGGCAGTGGAACGCCCAACTGCCCTCTGCATCTGCGGTGATCAACGCAGATACGCGCTCACCGGGCTTCACATCTATGGTGTGTTTGCGTGGTATCAATTCCCCTTGGCCGTTTTCTAGCTCCATCCACATACCGTGGAGGTGAATGGGGTGTTCCATCATGGTGTCGTTGACGAGGATGAGGCGCAGCCGCTCGTCTTTCACAAAATGAATGGGGCCGGTTACTTCGCTGAATTTCTTGCCGTCGAACGACCACATGTAACGTTCCATGTTGCCTGTCAGGTGCAGCTCAAGCTCACGGCCTGGCTCACGGCGATCAGGCCATGGTGTGAACGCTTTGAGATCCCGGTAAACCAATACGCGTCGTTCGTCAGGATCAATGCCGATTCCCGCCTGGTTATAGCGAGAGCCCGGCTGAGCTTCACCGGCGAGAAGCAAACCATTTGCGCCTATTTTGGCCTGCTCGGCTGCCATCCCCCCCATAGTAGAGTGATCCATGCCTTGCATGTTGGACATACCGGAGTGATCCATCCCAGCCATGCTGGAATGATCCATCCCCGACATGTTGGACATGCCAGAGTGATCCATCCCCGCCATGTTGGAGTGATCCATACCGCCCATACCGTGGGCACCCATGGCTTCCATGCCGCGGTCGGCAATTTGGCGGCGCTTGGGAATCTCCGCCTGCATGCCTTCACGCGGGGCTAGCGTGGCGCGAGCATAGCCGCTGCGATCCATGGCTTCGGCGAAGATGGTGTATGCCCGGTCGTCTTCAGGTGAAACAAGCACATCGTAGGTTTCCGCCACGCCAATGCGGAACTCATCAACAGGGACGGGCTGGACCGGTTGGCCATCGGCGGCCACCACGGTCATCTTCAAGCCAGGTATACGGACATCGAAGTATGACATGGCCGAACCGTTAATCACGCGTAGCCGTACCCGCTCACCGGCCTTGAACAGCGCGTTCCAGTTTTCCTGGGGGGAGTGGCCGTTGAGCAGGTAGGTATAAGTGCTGCCGGTGACATCGGCGATATCCCGCGAGCTCATACGCATTTGGGCCCACATACCGCGCATCTCGGCGGTTTGTGAGAAACCCTTTTCGCGTACATCGGCGAAAAAATCAGCAATCGTGCGCTCTTGGAAGTTGTAATAGCCTTCTATGGTTTTCAGATTACGGAACACCGACATCGGTTCTTCAAAGGTCCAGTCGGTGAGCAGTAACACATGCTCACGGTCGTAACGGATAGGCTCGCGCTCGGCGGCGTCGATAATCAGCGGCCCCGCATGGCCTAGCTGTTCCTGCAGACCTGAGTGGCTGTGGTACCAGTAGGTGCCGTTCTGCCTGACAGGGAAACGATAGGTAAAAGTTTCACCAGGGGCGATACCGGCAAAGCTGACACCAGGCACACCATCCATTTCCGGCGGTAGGATGAGGCCATGCCAATGGATAGAAGTAGGTTCATCAAGCAGGTTAGTGACGCGAAGCACCGCGTCCTGCCCTTCTTGTAAGCGAATCAGCGGGCCAGGACTGGTACCGTTAATGGTAATTGGTTGGGCTTCTTGTCCGTCAATAGGCAACGATTCACGGCGGATCGCCAGCGATACCTCGGGCCCTTCTTCAACGCCCTGCGCGTAGACATTGCTGCGGCCCCAGGGGTTTGCCCAGGCGGGGGTTAATCCCATTGCCGCAGCGGAACCTATTCCTAGGGCAGCGCCGCCTTTTAGGACCTGCCGGCGAGAAAGCGGGTGAGAAATGATGCTTGAGCGTGCCATGTGTAACTCCCATCAATGATGAATGGCACCATCTTGATGGAAGAAGCTGAATCAAAGCTGAAAAGTGATTAATTAATCACTTCAACTGCAAGAGGCAACGTAACCGTAACGCGCAGTCCACCCAGTGGACTACGCTCAAAACGCGAGTGCCCTGAGTAGCGGGCAATTAACTGCGCAAGAATCGACAGGCCTAAGCCGTAGCCGGGACGGCGTTCATCCAATCGTGTGCCACGCTCTCCCAAGCGCGAAAGATCTTCTTCTGCAACGCCGAAACCGTCATCATCAAGGGTGAGCGTGAGTGTGGTAGTGGAGACGGCAATATCGCAATTAATGCACCTATTCGACCATTTGCCAGCGTTATCGAGCACGATGCCTAATATTTCAGAAAAGTCGTGAGCCTCAATAGGCACTTGGTCTTTCTCGTGTGCCGAGTGGGTAAGGTTGAAAATGCGCTCAGGGTAAAGACTACGGAACATCTCGATGAGCCGTGAACTATCTCGCGTGACGTTCGCCATTCGACCCGCGTTAGGCCCTGCAATACGCGAACGACGCAGCTCTGCAGCTAACTGAGCGTTAATATCTTCAATACGACTGAGCAGTTTATGCCGTCGGTTTTCATCAATGGGCCGATTGCCGCGCAGTACTTGGGTAATTGCTGCCAGCGGGGTTTTTAATGCGTGTGATAGGTTGGCGACCGATTCTCGCGAGCGCTTCAGACGAAGATCAATGTCGTCCATGAACCAGTTCAACTGGTCGACTAATTCATCTAGCTCCGAAGGGGCTACTAATGACAAGCGATCACGTTTGCCTGATCGCAATCCTTTAAGTTGTTGGCGCAGTTGCCAGAGTGGTATGAGTCCACGGTTAACCGCTAGCATGTTGAGTATGATGAGCATCCCTAAAAGCACGGCGGCGATCCCACCGACCCACCAGTGTAAAGTTGCAAGCCCTGATTCTACTTGGGAAAAATCCTCGCCCACCAATAGCACACCCTGCGTGCCCTGCCACTCAAAATGGCGGCGATAGACGAGCATGTGCTGTGTTCCGCGATTCACATCTATTAGGGCATCGCCGCTCTCATCTAGCAACGGAGCCAGCTGTTGCTGCCATTGCGGGTCAGAAGCGCTGACTAAGCCATTGAAACGGAGTACGTAGAGATGATGAAAGACTTGATAGCCTTGGCTAACCGAGTCGAGCGCAATCGGTACAGCCGTTTGGTCTTGCTCTAGCTGCGCGACCGCGTGGTTTGCTTCACGTTGTAAGCGTTCACCTAAAAAATCCCTTGCCAGGCTCTGTAAAAAGATCCCGTGCAATAGCCACGTGGTGACCACCACCAGTAGCGCGACGCCGCCTAACCATGCGAGTAGCCGAATGCGTAAACTGCGTCTATCAATGTGAAGCAAAGAAATACCCCTGACCACGTCGCGTTTGAATGACTGATTTACCGAGATAACGGCGCAGACGAGCGATGTAGACTTCCACCAAGTTAGGCGCGGCGGCATCCTGATCCAATGCATAGAGCTGCTCTAGTAGCTGCTCTTTCGAGTGAATGCGATCAGGATGCAGCATTAAGTAGCGCAGTAACCGAAACTCGGTCGCTGTGAGCGAACGCCACGTTTCACCTTCTAAGCACACTCGTTGACCCGCTTCATCCAACGAAATGCCGTTAAGCGTGATCACTTGAGATAACTGACCAGACTGCCTGCGTAGCAAGGCCTTCAGCCGGGCCATCAGTTCGGCTTCGTGGAAGGGCTTGGTAAGATAGTCATCGGCCCCCGTCTCAAGACCGACAACTTTATCTTCCCAGGTATCGCGGGCCGTCAGGATCAAAATAGGCGTGTCGCGTTTTTGCCTGCGCCACTGGGCGAGCAGATCCAGCCCTGAGCCGTCGGGCAAACCGACATCTAAAATAGCCAGCTCATAATGCTCGGTTGCCATCAGCGACTTGGCCGCTTTCAAGGAAGCGGCCAAATCAACCAGGTAACCGTTGTCTTTGAGACTCTCTGCCAAGCTTTCCGCTAGCAAGTCATCATCTTCAAGTAGCAACAGTTTCATGGATATACGTCAGATTAGAGAGAAAAATTGCCGTACATGCCGGATTCATAATGACCAGGAATGTTACAGGCATACTCTAGCTCGTTAACATTGTCAGGGACACTCCATAATAAAGTCCCGGTTTCACCAGGCGCAATGGTGACACCTGCCATACTCATATTGGCCATATCGTGACCATCGCCGTTTGACATATTGGACATATCGTGGCCTCCGCCGTTGGCCATGTTTAGCATCATTTGACGATGTTCTTCTTGGGCTTCTTTGCTACCAATCACAAACTCATGTTCTAAATTGCCGGTGTTGGTGATTTCAAATTTAACAATTTCACCCGCCGCCATTTCTAACGTTTCAGGGTCGAACCACATATCGCCAGCATCAAGAGTGATCGTGCGGTCAACGTCAGCGTCGGTCAGGCCACTGTCACCGCCGCCATGGCCGGGTGCAGCCCATGCCGCGCTTGTTACTAGGCTTAGTGAAAGAGCAAGCAAAGGAGTTGTTAAAATGGTGTTGCGCATGGTCATTTACCTCAAAAGGGTTGTTGTCACTGCTTATTTATACGGTGTTAACCTGAAACGAGCCTGAACCCAGCGGGCAGAATATGATCCATAGCAACTTTTCATTGTTCACAAGGTTACAAGGCTTGACCTTGAGGTAGCCCTAGAGTCGTAAACTTAGGACGTAATTTCTAACTGACTTGATCGGAGGCTTACCATGATGAATGCCGATTGCTTAGCTTTTATGAGTTCAATGGACTGGTACGGCTGGCTGATGCCGCTGTTTTTTCTTCTGCTCGTAGGCTTAGGTATCGCGTCGCTCGCAAAATACTTGTTTAGCCACACAACGAGGGCAGGCCGTTCATGAAACATCTTAACGCTATTATTTTATCAATTGCTTTGGCTCTCGGGGCTACATCGGCTCAGGCTGCACTGCCGGACGAAGCTACACTGTACAAAAATCCTCAGTGCAGATGCTGTGATGAATATGCTCGCCACTTGGAAATGCTGGGAGTCGATGTAACCATTGTCGATAACGTTGAGCTCGGCGATATCAAACAGAAGGCTGGCGTCCCTTATGGTTTGGGGTCGTGCCACACCATCGAAATAGGAGACTACTGGATTGAAGGGCACGTGCCGATGGAAGCGGTCGAGGCATTATTTGAAGAACAACCTGACATAGGTGGGATCGGCCTAGCAGGGATGCCCATTGGTACACCAGGCATGCCAGGGCCTCAGGGTGAGCCTTACGAAATCTATATGTTCACTGACCACAAAGACGATTCGTTTATGACTCTGTAGTAGATTTTTTGATGTCATTACTAGGCTCCCTTGTCCTGCATGAGGTGCTGGCTAAGCTCCTCATGTATTTGACACTAAAAGCCACTTAAGACGGCTAGTGGGAGTCGATGATGGTTTTATAAAGCAGGCAGCCAGTAGCTCACACCGTTCATGGTCACCTGTACCCCGTCTCCTGAAAGCTCTATGGTCTGACGACGTAGTGCTTTTTTGGACAATTTCTTGTCATGAAAATATTCCATGGCTGTGACGATCCATTGCTCCCTCCAGTCCTCTCCTTGATCAGCACACTTCGCCATTTTCATCATGGAGCGAGCCAACTTTTCTTTCCGCCGTTTTCTTACTCGCTTCTCATCCACTCTAGGGGCTAGTGTGGTGGCATGTTGGCGATTTAAAAAATTGGTAAACCCCGTCACCGAGGCTGCTTGTCCGGGCACCGCCTGCAAATAGTTGTCCACATCACCCTGTTGAGGTAGCCGCTGCCCCTCCCGGTCAGTAGCGAGTAGCAATGCGGCTGCTGCTCTTAGTGCAAGTCGTGCGGAGGTGTGGGACGTTTTGCCCGCCTCTATACGGGTTTCCAATTGCAGCCAATAGGCTTGCAGCACTTGGTCTGATAGCGAAGCGGACGGCATAGAACTGAGACACGCTTGAATACGTCTTTTCTCAGAGTCGATCTTCTTTGCTTGGTGATCCGGCTCTACCCCTTGCTCTTCATGCAACCATCGCATGGGAAGCCTAACACGCCGCAACCCCTCTGCCCCAAAGTGATGGAGCAGCTCCGAATAGCTCGGTATCCGTGACCATGCCTGGTCAATCTCAAGGAAGAACGAGAAGAAATGATTGATCTTGAGGGCAGCCTTATGCGGCCCTGTGGTACGAATCAGCCATTCACCAAATTTCCCAAATGCCTCACGTAACGCTTTGGTGGTGAGACCGGCTTGGCCAATGGAAATCCGCTTGCGGCATGTTCGTGTCCAGTAGCAGGGCTCACAGACATCGCCTCGACCGGCTGGCATAGGATGGCCACACGATGGACAGGCGATCTCACCTTGCTCATAACAGGCTTTACACAATGCGTCACCGCTGGATGTCATGACCAATAAGCGATGCCGACGACACGCAGAGCAGGTACCGTAATCTGCCGTCGCACAGCTTGGACATAACCGATGATCATGCCCCATACGTGTCACTCGGGTAAGACGTTGAGATGCTTTCCCACATGCCTCGCAGGGTTCTGGTTCTTTGAAATAGGGAGCGCAGGCGCTACTGAAGTGGTTATAGTTTCCCGGACACACAGACGCAGATAATATTATCTGCCCATCAAGGTGTGTGCCATGAGTCAGAAAAAAAGCAATTCGTATA
>NZ_JBNNIW010000062.1:0-7888 GCF_050269715.1 Halomonas sp. NPDC076908
CCTCTTGAATCAGATTCTTGGCGGAATGCACTGATTTTTATAGAGAATACCATCCGCTATCTTCGTTTTCAGGCCTGCCTCATGAATAAGCCGGGCTAATGTCTTTGAGTTTGCTTTCCCACTTCCGGAAAGTATCTGTCTGCTTTATATCAGCCATTTTAATAATGTAGTTTATAAACTACATATTTTGCAACAGCAAAATTGACCGCCCCCCAACAAATTGCTAGTTTACGCGCACTCTCAGGTGCTGGCGGTGGATAAAGCCGCTAGTGAAACGGGAAGTTGGTGAACGCCTTGTCGCGTGATTCCAATGCTGCCCCCGCAACGGTGATCGAGATAAGAACGGCTAATACGCCACTGTGCTTTCGCACGGGAAGGTGGTCGTTCGGAAAGTCGTGGTTTTAACTAGCGTTTGTTAGTCGCTAGTAAACGCCACCTTTCGCTCGTCAGCCCGGAGACCGGCCCGAGAGCATAGGTTCAAAAATAGAACCAAACCATGCCGAGACGCGGTGGGCGCTCTCAGGGCGATTAATAGTGGTTTAATGCCGCTGTTACTCCCTTGTTTTGCCCTTCGCCCGGTCAAAAAAATACGCCGTGCGGGTGAGCACGACGAGCAAGGGATCTCACATGAATCATCGTTTCCACACCACCGCTAAATTAGCGGCATTTAGTATGGCTGCCTTACCGCTCGCCTTCCACATTCACGCGGAGGCCCAGTACGCCGAAGCGACGATGGATCTAGCTGCGCTTGACCCTGTAATTGTTACCGCCACGTTAGCGCCCCGTACTGCCAACGAAAGCCTTTCATCTGTTAGCGTGCTGGACGAAGCCACTTTCCGACGCCAAGACCCCATCAGCCTTACCGATCTGTTTCGTGGCCAGCCTGGTGTGGATGTGACTAGCAATGGCAGCTTTGGCAAAAACAGCAGCGTTTATCTACGCGGTGTGCCAAGCGATGCATCAATACTGATGATCGATGGTATTCGCTTACGTTCAGCCACTTCCGGTGGCGCCGCTTTTCAATACCTGGACCCACGCATGTTTGACCGAGCGGAAATCGTGCGCGGTCCACGCGGCAGCCTTTATGGTGCGGATGCCGTCGGTGGTGTCATCCAACTCTTTACGCCAGAGGGTGATGAGGAAGGCCCGCAACCCAGAATTTCAGTGGGCGGTGGTTCATTCAATACCCAGCGGTTAAGTGCAGGCGTCTCTGGTCGAGAGGGCGGCACACGCTACAGCTTTGCAGGTAGTCATTTCAATACCGACGGCCAGCCGGTTAGCCGTGGTGGTGAAGACAAAGGCTATGACAATACCTCTGCGCTTGCGCGTATTGCGCATACCTTTGATAGCGGTACAGAAGTTGGCCTGCTGGCGCTACGCGCTCGCGGTAACAATGAGTATGATGGTGGCGAGAATGATTTTGTCCAGCAGGTAGCGGGTATTTACGGCGAGCTTCCCGTCACCGATACCTGGCAGAGCCGTTTAACCCTTAGCGAAGCCCGCGATGAGCTGGATACGATTGATAATTTCGGGGGCTCAGTAATTGATACACGCACCCAAACTGCCCGTTGGCAGAACAATTTTCAGTTCGGCGCTCATGAGCTGATCGCTGGAGCGGAAATCAGCGAAGATCGTATTTCAAGCACCAATGATTTTGATGTGACCAGTCGCGATAACAAAGCAGTGTTTACTCAGGGGCTGCTCGACTTTGCGCCATTCGCCATTCAAGCAAGCCTACGGTATGACGACAACGAAGCCTATGGAGATGAAGTTACTGGCAGCTTGGCGCTGGGCTATCACGTAGATAACTACCATACACTTCGCGCCAGTATTGGCACTGCTTTTAAAGCGCCGAGTTTCAATGACTTATATTGGCCAAACTCTGGTAACCCGGATCTTAATCCAGAAAGCTCTGAAACCACTGAGGTCGGCATTCGTGGCCAATACAATCAGTGGTTCTGGGATCTGGCTGCCTTCCAAAACGATTATGATGACCTGATCGCCTGGGCACCGACGCCAAGCGGTTTATTCGCGCCTCAAAACGTTAATAATGCACGCATTCGTGGAGCTGAGCTTTCCAGCGGTGTTGAAGTTAGTGACTGGACACTGCAGGCCGCCTTTACTTACCTGGATCCGGAAGACCGGGATACCGGCAATCGGTTAGCCCGTCGTGCCACCCAGAGTGTGCGTTTGGATGCGGATCGTGAATTGGGCGATTGGTCATTAGGAGGGTCTTTAGTGGCGCAAAATCACCGTTATGATAATGCCGCGAATACTCAGCGTTTAGGTGGGTATGGGGTGGTTAACTTACGTGCGGGTTGGCAGTTTGCGCCGCTTTGGACCGCCCGTGTGACGGTAGAAAATGCCTTTGATAAAGAGTATGAAACGACGCGTGACTACCTCAACGCAGGCCGAGCAGGGTTCTTGAGTGTTCACTTTGGTCAATAAAATAAACCGTTTAGCGCGCGGGGCCATGGGCCTCGCGTTGTTAATGGTGACTATGTCTCTAATAGTAACTATGTCTTTAATGGCGACGACGGCCTCCGCTCATCATCACGCGCGGTGCGCAATTGATGATCGTGATCGTGAGGTATGTCTTCACGACCCCGCTAGGCGTATTGCCACTCTTTCACCAGGAGCAACCGAATTAACCTATGCCGCTGGCGCAGGAGATCAAGTGGTTGCGGTGGTCTCTTACAGTGACTACCCCCCTGAAGCCAAACAAGTGGCGTCAGTGGGCAGCCATACTCGGATTGATTTAGAAACGCTGGTGGGTCTGGCACCTGATTTAGTCATTGGCTGGGTGACGGGCAATCCGGCTGAACAGCTCGAAACCCTGGAAGCTTTGGGCATGCCGGTATTCTATATTGAGCCGCGTGACATGGAGGGCGTGGCCAGTGCGATTGAACGATTGGCGCGACTGGCAGGCACGGAAACCGCCGGGCAGGCGGTCGCTGATAATTTCCGTAATACCATGAACGCCCTTGAAGAGCGCTACCGAGATCGCGAGCCGGTGCCGACGTTCTACCAAGTGTGGGATGAGCCGCTAATGAGCGTCAACGATCAGCACCTTATCGGTCAGGTAGTGAAGATCTGCGGCGGTGAAAATGTGTTTGGTGCACAGGCGCGCCTTGTGCCCCGCATTGACGATGAAGCCGTTTTGGCCGCTAACCCTGAAGCGATTATTGCGGGTGGTATGGGCGAAGAGAATCGCCACTGGCTGACCCACTGGGAGCAGTATTCACACCTGACGGCAGTGGCCGGAAATAATCTCTTTTTTGTACCGCCTTCACTTATTCAGCGGCCTACGCCGCGCCTGATGGAGGGTACGCAGATCCTTTGTGAGAAGCTCGATATCGCCCGCCAAAAACGCGAGCATCGCTAATGCTATCGCGGCTAGGGCTTCCGCTTGGTCTGTTGCTGCTAGCAGCGTTGGCTTCGCTACTGATTGCCCTTGGCGTCGGCAGCGCGCAGATTACGCCTGCGCAAATCTGGGACGTGGTTCTAAGTAATATAGGGCATGGCGAAAGCGATGCCCTGGCACGGACGATGGTCATGGATCTGCGACTACCCAGGGCGCTTTCTGCGTTTGCCGTCGGCGGTTTGTTGGCCGTCGCCGGTGCACTCATGCAGGTGTTACTGCGTAACCCGCTTGCCGACCCTTATGTACTTGGGCTTTCTGGTGGAGCCTCGATTGGCGCCTTGGCGGCCATGCTGGGCGGCCTGGGCGGATTGGCCATTTCAAGCTCAGCGTTCGGTGGCGCGTTGCTGTCGACGTTTCTCGTCTTTGGTTTGGCCCATGGCAGCGGTAGTTGGACACCTTCACGATTGCTGCTAACAGGCGTGGTGGTTGCTGCAGGTTGGGGGGCGGTGATTACTTTGATGCTGGCATTAAGCCCCGCCGAACGCCTGCCGGGTATGCTCTATTGGCTGATGGGGGATCTTTCTTATTCACGTACCCCTTGGCCACCGTTACTGCTTTTATTGGCTACCTGCGTTGTACTCATTCCCCTCGGGCGAAGCCTGAATGTGTTGGCCCGTGGCCCACAGCAGGCCGCCGCGTTGGGCGTGGCGGTCAGGCCGCTGGAGTGGTGCATCTATGTTGCCGCCAGTCTGCTCACCGCAGCAGCCGTTACCACCGCAGGTAGTATTGGTTTTGTTGGCTTAGTGGTGCCCCACATGTTGCGCTTGCTGTTAGGCAATGACCAGCGGCTGATACTACCTGCCTGTGCGTTGGCAGGCGGCACGCTACTGGTGCTGGCAGATACACTAGCGCGCACCATGATCGCTCCGGAACAGCTTCCTGTAGGCGTGATCACCGCGTTATTGGGCGTGCCCACCTTCCTGTTCCTGCTCTACCGGAGCCGCTGATGAGCGTACTTTCTACTCACGATCTCCTCATCAATGTGCCCGGCCGAGAAGGCGGTACGCCACTAAATTTGACCATTGAGCCAGGGCAAAGCTGGGGCGTGCTAGGCCCTAACGGTGCAGGTAAAACCACTTTGCTGCATACCTTGGCGGGACTACATGCCCCGCGTTCGGGTGAAGTAAGACTAGGTGATCAGCCGCTTAGCCAACTGCGTCGCCGCCATATTGCGCGGCGCTTGGGATTAGTGTTTCAAGACCGTCAAGATGGCTTTCCAGCATCGGTGTTAGAAACGGTGCTGATTGGCCGCCACCCCTATTTATCGCCGTGGCAAATGGAAGGCGCCGATGATTATGCTCGTGCCGAAGCCGCGCTTGAGCGATTAGATGTGGCGCATCTGCGTGACCGATTGGTGAGCACGCTTTCAGGCGGCGAGCGCCAGCGCGTTGCGATTGCCACCGTGCTGACTCAGGCGCCCAATGTGTGGCTGGCCGACGAGCCCACTAATCATCTGGATCTTCACCACCAGAGTGCGGTGATGGCGCTAATGGCAGAACAGGCCGCAGAAGGCAAAGCGGTGATGATGTGCCTGCATGACCTAAATCTAGCCGCCCGCTGGTGTGACCAAGTGCTGCTGCTTTACCCCAATGGTGAAGCCTGTTGGGGCCCAAGGGAAAACATGCTGGTGCCCAGCGCGCTGGAAAGCCTTTATCGCCAACGCCTAGCGGTCGTTGAGGTAGATGGTGCGCCAGTGTTTGTGCCAATCAAATAGCGAGGATAACGATATGTTTCAGGGAAAAGCACACGCAGCGCTAATCAGTGCACCCGGCTCTGGCCAGGGAAAGTCAATGGTGACGGCGGCACTGGCAAGGCTACATCGCAATGCAGGCCTGACGGTGCGGGTTTTCAAGCATGGCCCCGATTACCTTGACCCTATGATTCAGGAAGTGGCGTCCGGCCAGCCGGTGTATCAGCTTCACCCCTGGATGACAGGCGAAGAGGAGTGCCGCTGGCGCTTAGCCGAAGCCGCCCAGGAAGCAGATGTGATTCTGGTCGAAGGTTCAATGGGGCTATTTGATGGCTCACCTTCCAGCGCTGATTTGGCAATCTTAGCAGGCATTCCCGCGCTGCCGGTGATTGATGCCTGGGGCATGGCACAAACCTTTGGCGCGGTGGCTCAAGGTTTGGCCAACTACCATCCCGACCTCGCTATTCATGAAGTGATTGCCAACCGCGTCGGCAGTCCCGGCCATGGCAAACTCCTCGCTGAGAGCATGCCGGAAGGCATTACGCTGCTGGGTGCCATTCCCCGCAATGACGCGATGAAAATTCCTGACCGTCATTTGGGGTTGGTACAAGCCAGCGAGTTAAGCGGCTTGGATGCGCAGCTAGATGCTGCTGCTGAAGTGCTAAAAGAGGCAGGGCTGGGGCGACTACCAAAACTCGTCACCCTTAACGCTGAGGCACCTGCACCGGTTATGGAGCATCTTCGTGGTGTGCGCATCGCTATTGCCCGAGACGACGCCTTTGCGTTTATCTACCGCGCCAATGTAGATGTGCTGCGCGTAATGGGCGCAGAGGTCAGCTTCTTTTCGCCGCTTAATGATCATCAGTTGCCGGAGTGCGACGCGCTCTGGTTACCGGGTGGCTACCCCGAGCTTAACGCCGCGCGCTTTAGCAGCAACCACTCTATGTTAGAAGCCATTCGCACCCATCACCGCGTAGGCAAACCGATACTGGCAGAGTGCGGCGGCCTAATGGCCTGCGTTGAGCAATTGGTGGATGGCGAGGGCGAAAGCCATGCTATGCTTGGATTTCTCAACGGCACCGCGAAAATGGCCGGTAAACTCACCGCTTTAGGGTTGCAAAGCCTACACGCCGGGGCAGGCGAGCTGCGCGGCCATACCTATCACCACTCGTTACTTGAAACTGCGATGACGCCGCTGGCACGCACCCGCAAACTGGCCGGTAGCGAAGCCGAACCGATCTATCGCGAAGGTGGGCTGGTCGCGAGCTACTTCCACGGCTACTTTCCCTCTGCGCCCAAGCTGGTCGCAGATATATTTACCGGGCAGCCGATTAGCATCAATAACGGTTAACGAAGTATGTGGAAGATTTTTCCATAAACTGATTTGCGCTATGCTGTGTGCCTTTCATATCGATAGGCAACTCAGCAGGAGAACACCATGAGCTTTTACGTCTACCTTTCCGGCGAGATTCACACTGATTGGCGCGAAGAGATTCAGCGCGGCGCTGAGGCGGCGGGACTGGATATCGTGTTTACCGCCCCGGTAACGGATCACGCAGCCTCTGACGCTGCAGGCGACCACCTGGGCGAACAATCCAGCCAGTTCTGGCGCGATCACCAGTCCTCCAAGGTTAATGCGATTCGTACCCGCACGCTGATTGATCAGAGCGATTTAGTCGTGGTGCGTTTTGGCGAGCAGTACAAGCAGTGGAACGCCGCTTTTGATGCTGGCTACTGCGCCGCGTTGGCCAAGCCTTACATCACGTTGCACAGCGAAGATATTGTTCATCCGCTTAAAGAAGTGGACGCGCAAGCTCAAGCCTGGTGCACCACGACCGATCAGGTAGTTGAGACGTTGCGCTACGTACTAAAAGCCTGACCTTAAATAAAGAGCTTAATAGAGAGCTTTAATAAAGAGGACGCCCCATGCGCGAGAATGCCAAAACCCCCGAACGCCATGCCCAGCGCATGGCGGCAAAGCAAAAAATCATGAACGAGCGCATCGCCCGCGCCGATAAAGAGCAGGGCGTGCTGCTAGTGCTCACCGGTCCTGGCAAGGGCAAAAGCAGCTCCGGTTTTGGCATGCTCGCTCGCGCCTTGGGGCACGGTATGAAAGTCGGCGTGGTGCAGTTTATTAAAGGCGCCTTCAGTACCGGCGAAGAGGCATTCTTCCGTAACCTGCCCAACGTGGATTACCACGTAATGGGGCAGGGCTACACCTGGGACACCCAAGACCGCGAGCGCGATGTCGCCGCCGCTAACGCCGCCTGGGCAGAAGCCAAACGCATGCTGCAAGACGAAAGCTACCACCTGGTACTACTCGACGAACTCAACATCGCCCTGCGCTATGAGTACCTAGACCTAGACCAAGTCCTCGACGACCTGCAAGCCCGCCCAGAAATGCAGCACGCCGTCGTCACTGGCCGCTACGCCCCGCAACAGCTTATCGACCTTGCCGATACCGTTACCGAAATGAAAGTGGTGAAGCATGCTTTTAAAGATCAGGGCATCAAAGCCCAAAAGGGGATAGAGCTTTAAGTGTGAGGTGTAAATAGTGAGGCGTGAGAGAAAGAAGATGTAAGGATGCCCTGTGGGAGAGAAAGAAGATGTAAGGATGCCCTGTGGGAAATGGGATGGACCCGTCCCTCTGTGCCAAGATGAAGAAGCACTTCATCTAATGTGCGCAGGGCACTGACGGCATCTTGAAAGAGGATCCATCCATGAACAACATTAGCATTGTGGGTATTGATCTTGCCAAGCATGTTTTTCAACTT
>NZ_JBNNIW010000063.1:0-7618 GCF_050269715.1 Halomonas sp. NPDC076908
AAAAGTAGCCGATGTAAGTCGAGCCAGTAGGTGTTTAGCGGTGTTACAGCCTGAGTGCGGTACTGGCTGAGGTACTATGAGAAATCCAGGCTAGGGTTTCTGAGCGAAATGACAACAAGCCGCCCAATGCCCCGCCTTTAATAGTCGATTCATTTAGCTGAGTCAGATTGCCACCGCCATCGCGGTAACCAATTACCGTACGTTGAGGGTCATAGTCAGCCTGCATTGCTTCAAGTTGGAATGAGCTCGTTCCTGTGACTAGCGGCTGGCCATTGGGCAGGCTGATATTATACGTTTTACCATCCTGTACATTCAGGCGTAAATCCATGCGCTCGTAAAGCTGGGAAACTAAGTGGTCGCGCTGATCAAGAAGGCTATTCGGTGCTTCACCGGTACGCGCACGCGCCAAAGCAATCTCTTTATTTAAACCCGCAATTTGCTCTGCGGTATTATTAATTTGGGTAATTTCATCTTTAATCTGGTTATTAATATTGCTCTGCATATCTTGCAAATAGCCATCAAACGAGCGGAATTGAGCACTCAAGGTATTGGCTGTGCCCAACACGCCTTGGCGCGCTGCGGGATCAGACGGCGCACTGGCTAAATCTTCTAACGAAGAGAAAAAGTTTTGCATCAATGGCGCTAGCCCCGCTGCGCGGTCTGCTAGCAAGTTATCAATTTGTGTAACTTGATTATAATAGGTAGACAACGCACTCGACTGGGTTTTGGCGCTGTTTAACTGATTAGCAACGTAGGTATTGAACTGCCTTTCAATATCGTTAACTTTCACGCCCCCAGTACCAGCACTACCCTGGCCCAACTGGGTAAGCTCACGATTGTGGCCTGGCGTATAAACATTACTAATATTATTGCTAGTCGTATTCAGAGCGTTCTGCGCGGCGTTGAGGCCGCTTAAGCCGATCGAAAACATGCTCATGGTTCAATTCCTTAGGCCAATACCTATCTATTTTAGAAATATCGGCACTGCGCAGAAAAACTTGAGAAAAAGGCTAGCGAGAATCAGCCAGGAAATTACTTTCGGCGTTAAGCGGGCCCATGGTGTTCATTACTGCTACTAACTTCTCAGCATAACGGGGATCGGTGGCATACCCTCCGCGCTGAAGCTCCCGTGCCGCTTGCTCGGCGGTAGCCGCTTGAACAACACCCGCATAGCGTGGGTTGTTACCGATCAGACCGGCATAGTCAGTGAATGCGTGCTCAAACGAATCGTATACCCGGAAGGTATCAACCACTTGCGTACGTCGCCCGTTAATATATTCATGGGTGACAATATCGGTTGTTTTACCCTGCCAATGGCTACCCGCTTTAATACCAAATAAGTTGTGACTGTTTTGTCCGCTGCGTGTGGCAATTTCATGACGCCCCCAGCCTGTTTCAAGCGCTGCCTGAGCCAAAATCAGCTCGGCGGGAACGCCTGTGGTTGCACTAGCGGCTTGAGCAGGAGCCGACAGTGTTTGGACAAACTGGCTTACATGATCAGTTGCACGTGTATTACTTTGACGAGTTAACAAGGTTTCTTCGACCGTATTACGCTTGTCCATGCCTTGACGAATGGCTTCTAACTCATCCAAGAAGCGCCCACTGCCTTGAGGTGATGCTGCACCACCTTCTCGATTCGTCTGTAGTGAGTCGTCAATCACGCGGGGCGTCCCGCGCGGAATACCTGCAATCAATGCCTGCAGCTCATGGTCTGCGTTTGCTGCTGATTCGCCCCTGGAAATCGCCCCTTGGCGCTCTAACTGCTCAACAAGCGCGTCAGCAAGGCCAATACCACGCGAAGCCATCACCTGGGACCACTGCTGATCCAGCATCGATTGATAGGTATCTGTCGCGCTACTGTTCATGAGATCTGAGCTGGGAATGGCTTCGCGCATACTCTTCATCATCATCTGAATAAATAACGCTTCAAATTGCTGTGCAGCGCCATGAGCCCCCGCTTCAGGGTCGATGCGTGCGTTATGCTGAAGTCGCTGAAAACCACTGACATCTAGCGCAAACTGGTTGGTCATGTCATTCGCGCTCATTAAATGACCTCCAGCTCAGCACGCAATGAACCTGATGCTCTTAACGCTTCAAGGATCGACATGAGATCTTGTGGCGTTGCACCTAATGCATTAAGTGCGTTCACCACTTCATTAAGCTGAGCGCCCTCTACGATCTGCAAAAAAGCCTCTTGCTGTTCAATATCTATGTCCGCATTAGGCACTACAACCGTTTCACCTTGCCCAAAGGGTGCCGGTTGGCTAACCCCAAACTGAGTATCAATCATGATCGATAAACTACCGTGCGCCACCGCTGCTTGACGTAGTGTAACCGCACTATTCATCACTACCGAGCCTGTGCGTGAGTTCAAGACCACCCGCGCAGGTGCGTCCATAGGCGTTACCTGCACGTTCTCTACACGTGCCATAAAATTGACTCGCGAATTATCATCGGCAGGCCCATCTAGCGCGATCACACGACCATTTCGAGCGTAGGCGACTGATTGTCCAAACTCGTTGTTAATGGCGGTAACCATACGCTGTACAGTGCCAAAATCGGTATCGTTGAGCTGCAGTTCGAGTACGCCACCGTTACCACCTAAATTAAGCGGCACCTCCCTTTCAACTAAGGCGCCGTTAGGAATTCGCCCTGATGCCTGCTGATTGATTTGAACACTACTGCCTCCAGCCTGGGCACCCGCGCCACCCACCAGCATATTCCCTTGAGCTATCGCATAGGTGTCGCCATCAGCACCTTTAAGCGGCGTCATTAGTAACGTCCCGCCTCTTAAGCTACGCGCATTAGCAATCGATGAAACAACGATATCTAAGCGTTGGCCAGGCCGTGAGAACGGTGGCAGGTCGGCGGTTACCATCACAGCTGCCACGTTACGCAGCTGTAAATTGGTGCCTGCCGGAATGGTGACTCCTAACTGCGATAACATATTGCTCAAGCTTTGGCTGGTAAATGGCGCTTGGGTCGTCTGGTCGCCAGTACTATCAAGACCCACCACTAACCCATAGCCCACTAGCTGGTTATCGCGCACCCCTGCAAAGCTTGCCAGCTCACGAACACGCTCTGCATGGGCAGGAAAAGCTAACAGGCACATTAGCGCCAAAACACCGAGCTGAAGAAGCCATGTTTGTATAGATCGATAACCGCCTACACGCAGCGCTTTTATCCGTGATGATACTGCTGACATTATTTGCTCTCCGGAGGGCTAGAACGGTGATACGTTCAAGAAGAAACGTTGTAGCCATCCCATGTGCTGCGCTTCATTGATGTATCCATCACCTACATATTCAATGCGGGCATCAGCGACCTGTGTCGAAGGTACCGTGTTTTGCGCGGTAATAGTGCGAGGGTTTACCACCCCTGAAAAACGAATAAATTCTGTTCCTTGATTAATCGCAATCTGTTTTTCGCCCCGCACACGCAAATTGCCATTATTCATGACTTCTAAAACAGAGACAGTAATCGTGCCAGTCATAGTGTTGTTAGCTTGGGTGCTGCCCCCGCCTGAGAAAACGTTATCTCCCGAGACATCAAAGCCAAAGTCTTCTAAAAAGTCGATAATGTCCGGAATTTGAGCGATATCCAACCCCGCAGCCCCACTGCGGTTAGCGCTGGACTGCGAGTTTTGGCTTGCACTCACCTGCTCATCCATCATGATGGTAAGGATATCGCCAATCGCACGGGGGCGCCGGTCTTCAAAAAGAGGCTGATAGCCTTGCCGAGCTTGATAAATAGAACCATTGGGTATTGGTGGTGGGCGATCAACAATGTTGATCTGCTCTTGCTCTCCCACCACAGAGGCTCTTGGAATTTGAGCGCAGCCAGCAATAACCAGCATAAAAACCGCCAGTACTACTAGGGCAATACGACGTGATGTGTGGTGCAATTCCAGCATAACGCGACCTGTTAGTAAGAGATTACAGCTGACTTAAGCGTGCCAACATTTCGTCACTGGTCGAAATTGCCCGACTGTTAATTTCATAGGCGCGCTGGGTCTGAATCATATTGACCATTTCTTCCACCACATTTACGTTCGAGGTCTCAACATAACCCTGGAATAACCGTCCTGCACCGTTCATACCCGGCATATTTTCATTTGGTGCCCCTGAGGCACCCGTCTCCAGATAGAGGTTACCGCCGATGCTTTGTAAGCCCGCCGGATTAATAAAGGTGCTAACCGTTATCTGGCCTACTTCATTATCTAATGCAATACCTGGTTGGCGAACACTGACGGTTCCGTCTTCACCGATATTCACTGACAATGCGTTTTCAGGTAAAAAAATAGCAGGCTCAACCGGATAGCCATTAGCCGTTACCATTTGGCCATTTTCGTTTAACTGGAAGCTTCCGTCGCGGGTATAGCCCACAGTGCCATCGGGTAGCAATACTTGGAAAAAGCCTTCACCATTGATCGCAAGGTCACGCGAGTTTTCTGTTTGCTCTAATCCACCTTGGGTATGCAAACGCTCAGTAGCAACGGCACGCACACCGGTACCGACCTGCATACCTGAAGGCAGACGATCTTGAATATTATTCTGAGCACCTGGCTGACGCATGTTTTGATATAAAAGGTCTTCAAATACCGGGCGTGAGCGTTTGAAACCATTAGTGCTAACGTTGGCCAGGTTATTAGAAATCACATCTAGCTTGGTTTGCTGTGATTCCAAACCAGTTTTAGCTGTCCACAACGACTTAATCATAATTAGGCTCCCTTGACCGACTGACCAACATCAACCACGAATGGTCAGCATTAGCCTTGAATAGATAGTATGCCATTAGCACGTTGAGCATTTTCGTCAGCAGTACTGAGTACTTTCATCTGCATATCGTAACGACGTGCAACATCAATCATCGAAACCATCGCCTCAACAGCGCTGACGTTACTCCCTTCAAGCGCTCCACTGACTAACGTGGCGTTTTGATCAGCGGGTAAAGCCCCCGGCTCACCTTCATCATTAGGTTGTGCACGAAACAGGCCGTCATCACCACGAATTAATGCGCCATCTTCAGGCGTTACCAGTTTGATACGACCCACTTCGACTAAGGCTTCCGGTCCTACTCCTTCAGGAATGGCGCTAATGGTGCCATCAGCACCGATAGATACCTGTGCACCTTGGGGAATAGCAATCGGGCCACCCTCGCCAATTACTGGACGGCCTACGCTCAACAACACACCATCAGCATCAATCTGCAGATCACCACGCCGTGTATACGTTTCCGTACCGTCATCAGCCAGCACCGCCATCCATGCGTTACCTTGCATGGCTATATCCAGTGTACGTCCCGTGAACTCAACGGGGCCCTGGGAGAAATCACTGCCCGGGGTGGTAGTTACCGCCGATGTACGCGTGGCGAGCAGTGCTTCCCCTTGAACGGGGACGGAGCGCGCAGCCTGCAACTGCGCACGAAAACCAGCAGTGGTCACATTCGAAAGGTTATGACTCACCACCGATTGCTGATCCATACTGTTCTTGGCGCCACTCATGGCGGTATAGAGCATTCGATCCACGCTACTTACTCCTTACAAAAATGACCGATTATTAAAGATTAATAATGGTCTGCAGGAGCTCGTCCTGTGTACTAATGGTTTGCGAGTTAGCCTGATATGCGCGCTGGGCAATGATCATATCCACGAGTTCACGAGCCATATCAACGTTAGAAGTTTCAACGGCGCTAGGCTCAATCATGCCAAGCAAACCAGTGCCCGGCGCGCCGATCAACTCTTGGCCAGAGGCACCAGTTGCAGTCCATAGATTATCGCCTTCGGGCCTTAATCCCTCAGGATTCCGGAAATTGACTAATGCTATTTGGCCAGCTGCGCGGGACTGCTCATTAGAGTAGTTACGCATAATGGTGCCATCATCTTCGATGGTAATCCCAACTAAAGCACCAGAGGTATAGCCATCTTGAACCGTGTTATTAACGGTTGAGTCATTTGCAAATTGCGTTGAGCCCTCAAAACTCATTGCAACATTTAATGCTTCTAAGGGATTACCAGCTCCAAACTCAATATCGTCAAACACAGCAGCATTCGTGTTATCAGCTTGAAGCGTACCGTTTTGATTGAATACTAAATTTCCCAAATTGATATCATAGCTACCGCCACCAGCAGGTCCGCCTGACAAACGGCCATTAACCGCCCACTGGTTATCGTCGGTTTTAGTGAAATATAAAGAAAGGTTTCGTGCATTGCCTTGGGAATCAAACACAGTGGCATTAGTAGAGTAATTATAGGTATTAGCATTATCTGCATTAAATGCTGCGGCTATAACAGGCTGCCCTGAGTCTAGGTTTAACGATATATCTAGCTGAGTGGTTGCGTTGGCCTGTAAGTCTCCCGGCGGCACTTGCATTGGCTGCACATTACCACCCGCCTGAACGTTGCCCTCGGCATCAGCGGGATAGCCCATTATTTGAGCGCCCTGTGCATTAACTAGGCGACCATCTGACGTCATGGTTAGCTGGCCGTTACGGGAATAGCCGACTTCGCCATTTGTTTGCTGAAAACGGAAGAACCCGTCCCCCGCAATGGCTAGATCCATATTACGGTTAGTGGACTCAACATTACCCTGGCTAAAATTCTGCAATACGGTTGAGGTACGAACGCCAAGCCCTATGCGGGACTGGGCATACACATCGGCAAACTGCACATTGGAACTTTTAAACCCGACCGTTTGTGAGTTGGCAATGTTATTACCCACTGCACCTAACTTTTGCTGCTGTGCGCTTAGACCACTGAGTGCTTGTGAAAAGCTCATGATGTTCCCCTGAGAAAGCTGCGTTTAATTAATAATTAAAGAATTTGTTTAATTTGATCGAGACCGACTTGGCCATAGATAGCGCCCAAATCCAGACGTACATCGCTGCCTCCAGCCCCAGGAGATACACCTTGTACTAGTGCATAATTCAAGGCCTGTGTTTCAAGTGCATTTCCTTCTGCATCAGTCGCCTTGAAGCTAACGCGATACGCACCTTCCGCCACAGAGCCACCATCATTGGTCATGCCCCCCCAGCTAAATGACTCAACCCCCGCAGCAACCGCACCTAAATCCCGGGTATAAACTACCTCACCTGAGCGATTGGTGACGGTTACCTCGACGTTCTCCGCTGGCTTGGCTAATTCAATGCCGAATGGCGTTGCGTAAGTACCATTTTCGGCGTCAACGCTTACCATGACATTGTTACCAGGCACCAGAACGGCTTTATCAATCAGCCCCGCCGCCTGAAGCGTTTTAGCAGCATCCATTTGCTGTGTAATGCCATTCAAAGTGTCGTTTAGCTGTTCGATACCGCTAACCGTATTGATCTGCGCCAACTGAGACGTCATCTCAGCATTGTCCATCGGATTAAGCGGATCCTGATTCTGCAACTGGGTGATCAGCAGCGTCATAAAGCTTTCACGCAACTCATCAGATTGGCGCGCAGAAAGACCATTACTGCCGCCGCCGTTGACGTTATTCAAGACGTTGGTATCGATATTCATGGTTTAACCCTCACCCAGGGAAAGTAAGCGTTCATTCTAAGACGTCCTGCCGCCCGGCTGACATTCGCCCTACAGTAACCTCACATTTGCCCACACGAGGTTACCCCCATGAGAAAG
>NZ_JBNNIW010000064.1:0-7407 GCF_050269715.1 Halomonas sp. NPDC076908
ATGGCACTGTCTGGGTGAATGGCGATAATGGCTATATTGCCATGCAGGTCAGTGGGTTAGAAGTGCTTCCGGGGGCCGGTCTCACGGATTCAGGTTCATATACAAGCCGATAACCTGCGCTGCGCAGTTTAATTTTGTAACACGCGTCAAAACCGCTTAATTGGTCAGCGGCTACTTTTGGGTTTTCTAGCCTTTCCGCGAGCTTCTTTTTAAACTGATTTTTTACTGGCGCGCCAAGCTTTTCCCACTCTTTAAGCGCCGCTGGCAAAAAGCGTAGCTTATAAGTCATCTAGCGATACCGATACCGCCTTATCTCTATCTGCTCGGCGTTCGTCCACCAATTTAGCCAGTTCGAAATCTTCCAACATATCCATCATGGCTTCATAGGTTTCAGCGGGAATGAGGTAAGCCGCTGGCTTATTATGGTTCAATACCGCAATAGCGGAGCCGCTCGCCTGAGCAAGCAATGCGGATGGATTTTTCTTCAGTTCAGAGATACTTACCGAAAAATCGGCTAATACTTGATGCATACAGGCCTCCTAAAAAGGCTATATTAAGCACTTAATATAGCCCTTATATTAGACTCTTTTTTATTTATTGGCTATGAAATGCATTCCACCTGAGACTGCTCAAGACTCGACTTCCTGCACGCCCTGATACTTTCAGCCAGCTCGCTAACCAGGCTATGAACACGCTCAACAGCTTCGTCAGGCGTATTGGCATGCTCGATACAGTCGACTAGCGCAGAGCCGACGACGACCGCATCGCTAAAGCGGCCGATGGTGGCGGCTTGTTCGGCGGTGCGAATACCAAAGCCAACAGCGACAGGCAGCTCGGTATGTTCGCGCAGTTTGGCTACCGCGCTTTCCAGCCGTTCTTGCGTGGGGGCACTACCGCCGGTCACCCCTGCCACCGATACGTAGTAGATAAACCCAGAGGTATTGCTAAGTACCTTAGGCAGACGTTTGGCATCGGTGGTCGGGGTGGCCAGGCGTATAAAATCGATACTGTGCTGGGCCGCTGGCGTGCAGAGTTCCTCATCGTGCTCGGGCGGCAGATCTACCACGATCAGGCCATCGACCCCGGCCTTGGCGGCACCGGTCAAGAAGCGCTCGACGCCGTAGCAGTAAATGGGGTTGTAGTAGCCCATCAGCACAATGGGCGTGGTGCTGTCTTCTTCACGGAAGCGGCGCACCATTTCTAGCGTTTTAGCTTGTGTCTGGCCGTTATTCAAGGCACGCAGTGCGGCTTTTTGGATGGCGGGTCCATCGGCCATCGGGTCGCTGAACGGCATGCCGAGTTCGATGATATCCACCCCCGCTTTTGGCAATCCGTGCAACAGGCGGCGGGAGGTCTCGGCATCGGGGTCACCAGCGGTTAGGTAGCTAACCAGCGCGGGGCGGTTTTGCTGTTTGAGCGCAGCAAAGCAGTTTTCAAGACGAGAGGTGTTATTCATGACAGTCTCCTGTATCGCGCTCATAGCTGTTTAATCCCAAATTTTTCACCAAGATGATGGGCCACACTCATCATGTCCTTGTCGCCACGGCCGCTGAGGTTGACCACCATTAGGTGCTCGCGTGGCAGGCTGGGAGCGCGCTTGGCGACTTCGGCTAGGGCATGAGCTGTTTCTAGGGCGGGGATGATGCCCTCCTGACGGCAGCAGACTTGGAATGCTTCCAGCGCTTCGTCATCAGTGGCGGAAACGTACTCGACCCGCCCCTGCTCGTGCAACCATGCGTGTTCTGGCCCGATACCGGGGTAGTCCAGACCGGCGGAAATCGAGTGAGCGTCGATGATCTGGCCATCTTCGTTTTGCAGCAAGTAAGTGCGGTTGCCGTGCAGCACGCCGGGGGTGCCGCCGTTCAGGCTGGCCGCATGTAGGCCGCTTTTAACGCCCTTGCCACCCGCTTCTACGCCGACCATCTTCACATCAAGGTCATCAAGGAACGGGTGAAATAGCCCCATGGCGTTGGAGCCACCGCCAATACAGGCCACCAGCGAATCCGGTAAGCGGCCCTTCTTTTCGAGCATTTGTGAGCGGGTTTCGTGGCCGATTACTGCTTGGAAGTCGCGCACCATAGCAGGGTAAGGATGCGGCCCGGCCACGGTTCCAATGATGTAGAAGGTGTCTTCAACGTTAGTCACCCAGTCGCGCAGCGCTTCGTTCATGGCATCTTTTAGCGTGCCAGTACCGGATGTGACCGGGATCACCTTCGCGCCCAGCAGTTTCATGCGGAATACATTAGGCTGCTGGCGCTCAATGTCGGTAGTGCCCATATAGATCACACACGGCAAGCCAAAACGTGCCGCCACGGTGGCAGTAGCAACACCGTGCATACCGGCGCCGGTTTCGGCAATGATGCGTTTTTTGCCCATTTGCTTGGCCAACAGCACCTGACCAATGCAATTGTTGATCTTGTGCGCGCCGGTGTGGTTCAGCTCTTCGCGCTTCAAGTAAATACTCGCCCCGCCAAAGTGCTCGGTCAGCCGCTCGGCAAAGTAGAGCGGGCTGGGTCTCCCCACGTAGTCGCCTTGAAAGTAGGCAAGCTGGCGCTGGAATTCAGGGTCGTTTTTGGCGGTGGCGTATTCCTCCTGCAGCTCTAAAATCAGCGGCATCAAGGTTTCGGCGACAAAGCGGCCACCGAAGCTGCCAAACAGGCCGTTTGCATCGGGCATGTTCATAGATAAGTTCACTGGCTGGTTCATCACGACCTCTGCGTTATCAAACAATGTAATGAAAGTAGCGCAAGCAGGTGGGGATAAAAATCGATAAGATGTCAGCAATATGTGAGTTTAGGTCAACTGTTAGCAGGATACCTCATGCAACACAGCATGCCCCCGCTTGGCGCCTTGCGCGCCTTTGAAGCTACCGCTCGGCTGGGTAGCGTCACCGCCGCTGCCGATGAACTAAGCGTTACCCATGGCGCCATTAGCCGCCAATTGAAAAGCTTAGATGAGCATTTTGGCGTGCCGTTATTTGCCAAAGCGGGCCGTGGCATTACACTTACGCCGCATGGCGAAAAGCTGCAAAACGGTGTGGGCGAGGCGTTTGACCGTCTCAAGGATAGTTGCGCAGCACTCAAACATGATGTGGAAGAAGCGCCCTTCACTCTCGCTTGCCCTGGCAGCCTGTTGGCCCGGTGGTTGATTCCCAGGCTGGATCGTCTGCACCGTGAGTTGCCTGAGTTAAAACTGAAAGTTGTCGTGAGCGAAACTGAGCAGCCCGGCAAGCAAACGGATGCCAGCGCCACCCTGGCGTTTTCTGAGCCGCCCTGGCCTGCAGATGTAGAAGTATTTGAGCTAATGCCGGAGCAGATCTGCGCGGTGGCAAGCCCCCAACTGATGGCACACATCGACTCCACCAAGCCAGAAACATTATTTGCCAATAAGCTGCTGTACACCGCTTCCCGCCCCCAGGCTTGGCCGCAGTGGGCCAATGCCCAGGATCTTGAAATGGCACAGCTGGATCAGGCGCTAAATGAGGGTCAAGGGTTCGATCACCTTTACTACTTGATGGAAGCAGCAGTGGCGGGTTTAGGGGTAGCTATTGCACCGAGGCTATTAGTAGAAGACGACCTAAAGAGTGGCAGGCTGGTGGCGCCCTGGGGAAGTATCGAAACTCCCGCCAGGCTCTGCCTATGGCTACCCAGCCAAACCAACGTTCTAACTCAACCCCGCCAAAGCGAGCCGCTAGCAGCTTGGCTTAAGCGGGAGTTAATAGACGGACACTGACAACTTTTAAGCTTGGCCCATTGGTACGTTGAATCAGTATGCAGCTCTGGATGCTGATTAAATTCTAGGTGTTTGAATATTGCATCTAGCTTAATCAGCAGGGATAACTAGTACACGCATTTAAGCCACCACGCCAAACACGCGCCCTATGGCGGATGTTAATGCCATGGCGAGCGCACCCCAGAACATTACCCGCATGGTGGCTTTTAGGATGGGCGCACCACCCACTTTTGCGGCAGTGGCACCTAGTAGAGCCAGAAAGAGCAGTGAAAACAGTGCTACCAGAGGAATCAGCAGTGAGGGAGGCGCCCACCAAGCGACCAGTAGCGGCATGAGTGCGCCAGTGATGAAGGTTGCTGCCGATGAAAGAGCAGCTTGGAGTGGGCGCGCTTGGCCTGTGTCACTGATGCCAATCTCGTCTCGCGCATGCGCGCCCAGGGCATCGTTGGTCATCAGTTGCTCAGCAACCTGTCGAGCCAGTCCAGGCGCCACCCCACGGGCTTCGTAGATGGCTGCAAGCTCTTCCTGCTCTAGCTCGTAGTGCTCAGCCAGTGCTTTGCGCTCAATGTTGAGATCGGCATGTTCAGTGCCGGATTGCGAGCTAACCGAAACGTACTCACCTGCAGCCATCGACATGGCGCCAGCCACTAGCCCAGCAACACCAGCCAGCATAATATCGCTCTGCGTCGTGCTGGCGGCTGCAACGCCTAATATCAGGCTACTGGTCGACACAATGCCGTCATTGGCGCCCAGCACTGCGGCACGCAGCCAACCGTTACGGTGAGATCGATGGTGCTCTGTATGTACGGCCATTGTTAGGCACCTTTAATTGCCTGCTTCTAATGGAGTTACTCGCAGCACCCTGCCATCAGGACTATCGGTAAGTAGATACACCGCGCCTTCTGGACCGATGCGCACATCTCTAATACGCTCGTCCAGTTCGCCGAAAAAACCCTCTACATCTTCCGCGCTTGAACCGTCGGCAGATAAATGTACCCGGCGCACTTCCTTATCCACCAGCGCGCCGACTAGCAGATCACCCTGCCACTCGGGGAAAAGCTCACCCTCGTAGATCGCCATGCCGGAGGGGGCGATAGAAGGCGTCCATTCTAATGAAGGCGACACGGTGCCTGGGTACTCGTTAAACGGCGTAACCCGCGCGCCAGTGTAATCCAGCCCGCCCGTTGCAATCGGCCAGCCGTAGTTAGCGCCTGCTTCAATGATATTGATCTCGTCTCCCCCGCGTGGGCCGTGCTCATGAGCAATCAAGCGCTGATTTGCTTCGTCAAACACTAACCCTTGAGGGTTGCGATGGCCGTAGCTGTAGATTTCCGGACGGACATCGTCACGGCCTACAAAGGGGTTGTCTTCTGGCACGCTACCATCCCGGTTAAGCCGCACGATAGTGCCGATATGGTTGTGCAGATTCTGCGCCTGTTCGCGGTAATCAAAGCCATCGCCTAGCGTGAGAATCAGGGTGTCATCTGGCAGCCACGCCAAGCGACCACCGAAGTGGGCATCGCTCTGCTTGGCAGGCTGTACCCTGAATATTTCCTCAACGTTATCAAGGCCGGTATCTGCCAGCGTGCCGACGGCAAGGCAGGTATGGTTAGCTTCCTCACTGCCACAGGCGTAGCTGAGATAGACCTGTTGGTCGTCTTCAAACTGGGGTGATAGCAGCACATCAAACAAGCCTGATTGTCCGGAAGCGTATACGTTCGGTACGCCACTTAAAGACGCCACCAGCGTGTCGCCTTCGGCACTGAGTAACCGCAGTCGCCCTGGGCGCTCCGTCACCAACATGTTCCCATTAGGTAAAAAAGCGAGCGACCAGGGGTGCTCTAAATCTTCCGCCAAGGTTTCAATATGATAAGGCTGACTGGCGGGTGAATCTTCTTGTGCCTGGGCAAATGAAGTAAACCCGAGCTGAGCAGTGACTAATCCGCTAATAGATAACACCAGGGCAAAACCGGAAAACCCGCGCGGACGCCTCGCATTTAGCACACGACGACGCATTAACGCATGCAGCCAACCGGCCAGGGCGGCACTAACCAGCATCGCGATCAAACCCGGCACCTCGCGCGTAGCTGCAATCAGCGTTGGCATGGGCGCAAAAGAATCAACAATTTTGAACGTAACCAACAGGGCCACAGCGGCAGCGCCAGCGCTTAATAACGGTTGAAATCGGCCGCCTAACCAGCGCGAAATCAACACTGCGGCAACTTGCGAAAGCAGAAAGCTAACGGAGAACAGGGCTGCGTAAATTGGCGCAAACGTGATGAGATCGTTAAACGTGGTTTCTAAGCGCAGCATCATTGGTATATCAACGCCCATACTCTGCAGTGCAGCGAGATTGATCTGGGTTTGCACTATGCTGCCCAGTAACACCCCTACCAACAGAGCGATTAGAAAACTGATCAGTGTGGTTCGCCACGTTGGCTTTTGAGTCATGGGTGAGTCTCAATCCTAATGTTTATAACATCGATTAATTGCATGTAGCTGCTTCAAATCCTAGCAGGTCTTTGCTTGCCTATCGCCTGAGCAACGCTAATGGCATCACGCCTTAAATCGTTTCGCAGTATAGCGCGGCTGACATTTCACTATTTGGCTTTAACGCTTTAGTCCCTGTAGGCTATTGAACGAGCATTCAATTACAGGAGTTCGTATGCAACGTCATTTATTGGTTACGTCAATTTCATTGGGTCTTTTCGCTGGCGCTACCACTAATGCGCTGGCTGAGACTTCGCCGCTGGAGCAACAGCTAAAGGATCTTCAGTCATTTCAAGTGATTGCTCACCGTGGTGCTAGTGGCCATGCGCCAGAAAGTACCATGAGCGCCTATGAATTGGCCCATGAGTGGGGAGTAGATTACTTAGAGTTGGACGTGCAAATCACCTCCGATGGTGAGTTGGTGGTATTTCATGATGACACCATTGAGCGCACCAGCGACGGTGAAGGCGCAATTAATGATTACACGTTGGAAGAACTCAAAGCGCTAGATACCGGCACTTGGTTTAACGAAGAGCACCCTGACCGCGCCGACACTACCTTTGAAGGCGCGCAGATACTGACGCTTGACGAGCTATTCGAGCACTTTGGTCACGATGCCCGCTATTACATTGAAACCAAGTCTCCCCAGTTGAATCCCGGCTTGGAAGAGGCCTTGGTTGCGACGCTTGAAGAGCACGACATGATTGAGAGCGGTCATGTATTAGTGCAATCCTTCGAGCAGGATAGTCTGCTGAAAGTACATGAACTAAATGCAGACGTGCCGCTGATTCAACTGGTGTGGTACCACCCTAGTGAAGAAGACAACACTCGCCTTGTAGAGTGGACGGGGGTCACACCCGGGCCAGAAGAGATCACTGATGCGGATTTCCAGGCGGTTGCAGAGTACGCGGTTGGGATTGGCACCAACTACATGTATGAACAGCAAGTGGTGATTGACGAGTCGTTTATTCGTCAAGCTCAGGAGAATGGACTGCCCGTTCATATTTACACGGTCAACGAACCTGAAGAGATGGAGCGTCTAATCGAGTGGGGAGTTGATGGTCTGTTCACTGATTATGCTGATCGCTTACTAGGTTCTGTCTGAAAAGTCGGCTCTCATGCATTGCTCAATGCAAGCCAATGTCACCATGGCCTTGAAGCTACTGGCCAGCTTGTCGTAACGCG
>NZ_JBNNIW010000065.1:0-7383 GCF_050269715.1 Halomonas sp. NPDC076908
CTTTCTCATGGGGGTAACCTCGTGTGGGCAAATGTGAGGTTACTGTAGGGCGAATGTCAGCCGGGCGGCAGGACGTCTTAGAATGAACGCTTACCTTTGGATAAACATGGGGGAGTAAGAATTACTAATAATAATCAGCTATTCAGGATCGCTTTAAAAGAGATGGAAGAAAATGGTATCGAGGTAGAAACAGATTCAGCTCAAATCTCGCAGCGTATGGGTATTGCCCAAGTTAGGGATGCCTTGTTTGGGGCTCAGCGTCAAAGCCCGCTTGGAGAATTTGGTTTTCCTCTGATAGAAAGTGAGGCCATCGCATGAATGCAATTATTCCGCTTAGTACTTCTGGTAGCTACCGCTGGGTCATTCTGCTGATAGCTACCCTGGCTCAAGCAGCGGCATGCTTTTTCGTTCAAGGTATCGGGGCCATCAGCGTCTATATACAGGCAGATATGGCGCTCTCTGCATTTCAGATTGGGGCACTGGTCTCTGCTGCTCAACTGGTGCCTTTAGTAGGGCTGTTAGTTGCCGGGGAGTTGCTGGACAGATTCAGTGAGCGTTTGGTGGTGGGAGTGGGAACCCTCGTTGTAGGCATTGCGCTTAGCGCTGCCGTGCTGGCGGAGAGTTACTGGGCCATGCTGCTGTTTTTGGTCATCGTAGGGGCGGGCTACAGTACTGCCCAGCCTGGCGGTAGCAAATCGGTAGCCGCTTGGTTTGACAAATCCCAGCGCGGCTTTGCCATGGGGATTCGTCAGGCAGGCTTGCCGCTGGGTGGGGCGCTGGCGGCGATCATACTACCAACCGTCGCGATCACCTGGGGGTGGCGCGCCTCTTTTTTGGTAGGGGGGCTAATTGCGATTTTCGGGGCGTTGGTCTTTATGCTTTTTTACCGTGCTCCTATTGGCGTGGTGCCGTTAGCAAGAGCCTCTGAAGGTAGCGTAAAAAAAGTCGTCTTATCGCGACTGGCGATGATTCGTGAACCGGCCATGAAACAGATTATGGCGTCCGGTATTAGTTTGATCTCGGTTCAGTACGGCATTTTGATTTTTACCGTGCTCTACCTGCATAGCCGTTTGCAGATGGAGGTACTGCAGGCGGCGACGTTGCTATTCGTAGCCCAGGGGGCCGGGGTTGCCGGGCGTATTTTGCTGGCGGCCTGGAGTGATCGCTGTCGCTCGCGCTATTTTCCGGTCATGGTATGCATGGTGGCGGTGATAGTAGGGCTGCTGGTATTGGTTTGGCTGCCGCTACACTCAACGCTTATGCTGGGCGGTTTGATGGCCTGGTTGGGCTTTTTTGGTTTTGGTTGGTACGGCCCTTGGGTAGCTTATGTGGCTGAGTCTGCACCTGCTGATAAAACCGGCTTTGTGCTAGGCCTAGCCATGGCGATTAACCAACTGGCGATTGTCTCAATACCCCCACTGCTGGGGTGGATGCTGGATATCTCTGGCAGCTTTATGCTCGGTTGGAGCTTGCTGATCGCCATGACACTAGCGGGACTACTAATAACCATCCAACAAGGAAACATTAATGAAAGCCATCGTTTTTGACGTATTTGGCACTATTGTTGATTGGCGCTCCAGTTTGATTCGTCAGTTCAAGGAGCTGCAGAAAGAGCTGGGGATTGAGCTGCCCAGTGAAGTGATAACGGATCAATGGCGTCAGCATTATGCCCCTTCAATGAACCGAGTACGGCAAGGTGACGTGCCGTGGATGGGGCTGGATGATCTGCATCGAGAAAGCCTCGTCAAACTACTCAATCAACATGGGATTACGCTAGACGAGGCGACCATTGATCGCATCAACCACTTTTGGCACCAATTAGAGCCCTGGCCGGATGTTCAGAACGGCCTGCAGCGCTTAAAAGAGCGCTATATTATCGGCACGCTGACCAACGGCAATTTATCACTAATGGTGGATGTGGCCCGTCACGCCAAACTGCCCTGGGATATGGTGTTTTGCGCCGAGCTATTCCAGCACTATAAGCCGGACCCAGAGGTCTATTTAGGGGCTTGCCGCCTGCTTCGCCTGCCGCCTGAAGAAGTGATGCTATGCGCGGCGCATAATTATGACCTGGGTGCTGCCCGTGCCTTGGGAATGAAAACCGCGTTTATACCCCGTCGCACAGAGTATGGCCCTCAGCAGGATAAAGATTTAGAAGCAGAGCAAGCATGGGATTTTGTGGCTGAAGACCTCGTCTCGTTGAGCGAGCAGCTAATAGAGTGAGCCAACAATAAGTAGCGTAAGCGCAGGGCAGGGATTAGTACCATTAAGGCCCTGCAGGCCCTGCATCCACCACCGCGTCACGCAACGTTTCAGCGAAGTTTGCCAGGGCGGGTGTCCAGGTTTCTGGTTCGGGGGCGACAAAATAGGTATCGATATTGGCGATGGAGGTGGGCAGTGCCAGCGTGTGAATCCCGAACCGGTGCTGATGGGCTTCAACCGTGCCACGGGGGAGCACCGTGTAACCCATCCCGGCAGCAACGCAGCCAAGCATCGCGTCCAGCGAACCGAACTCAAAAATCCGGCCTGCATTGACACCTTGGGACGCCAGCAACAGCTCAATACGCTGGCGGTAGCTGCACCCCTGGCGAAACGCCAAGAAAGCGGACGTCAGCAGTGCTTGTGAAGAGGGCATCTTCGTCATAGGGGTAGAGCCGACTAAGACAAGCTGCTCGCTAAATGCTTTGAGCGAGTGATAGCGGCCATGCTCGAGTCGGCCGGCTACAAAGACACAGTCCACTTGCCCGTTAAGCAACAACTCGAGCAGCTCAGCCGTGGGCCCGGTCTTGATCTGGATATCAACGTCAGACTGCGCTGCGTGGTACGCCGCCAGTATCGGCGGAAGGCGCAATGCCGTCGTGGTCTCCATGGCGCCGATGCGCAGCCGCCCACATGCCTTCTCCTGGCCTTTGAACAGCGACACCGCTTCATCGTGGGCCGACAGCATGCGCTCGGCGTACTCCACCAGCGCCAATCCGGCACTCGTCGGGCGAACGCGCCCCGCACGGTGAATCAGCTGTACGCCTAACTCCTCCTCGAGTTTTTTAATGTGGGTGGTCACATTGGATTGCACCGTGTGCAGCCGTTTGGCCGCCGCCCCAAAGCTACCGGTTTCGGCCACGGCCACGAGCAGTCGCAGCGATTTAAGTTGCACGCGCCATCTCCCTGTCAGGATATCTATAAAAAAGATAGTAGCGATCAAAATTAATCGTTTCTAGAAATAGTTCCTCACGCGTAATCTGACTGTGCACTAACGCGCTGCCCACCTTGCCCAGTGGCGGCACGAAAAGGACACAACATGATGAATCGATCACTCACTACCCACGATCTGCCCGCCCTGATGACAGGAGTAATGGCGACCCTGGCGGGGATTGGCATCGCGCGCTTCGCTTATACGCCGCTACTGCCCGCGATTATTCAAGAGGGTTGGTTCTCCGCAAGCCAAGGTGCCTACCTGGGGGCTGCCAACCTGCTGGGCTACTTTATCGGCGCACTCGCCGCCCACTCGCTGAGTGAGCGCTTTTCTCCTCGCATGGTGATGGCCGCAAGCTTCGCGGGTATTGCGCTTAGCTTTGTGCTCTGCGCCGGGGCGGGCGGTTTCCTCTGGTTCTTCTTCTGGCGGTTGGTCTCGGGGGTTGCCGGGGCCATCTTAATGGTCGTTGGCCCTTCGCTGGCGCTAGCGGCCACGCCACCTGAAAGGCGAACGCGTGTCGGCGCCATGGTGTTTACCGGTATTGGCTTTGGCGCACTGCTTTCGGCCTTCATCGTGCCGTTACTGCTAGGGTTAAGCCTCTCCGTCACCTGGGGCACGCTTGGGCTGCTGTGTATTGCCGCGGGCCTCTTGTGCGACTGGGGTGTAGCACACTTAGCCTCACTGATTACGGCTAGCCCAAGGGTGAATAGCCCCACAGAGGCGGCGGGTGTAAAGATAATCGTGATGTTGGTGGTGGGCGCTTATGCCCTGGATGCGATTGGCTTTGTGCCCCATGCCGTGTTTTGGGTGGACTATCTCGCCAGGGAAAACGCCCTGGGCAATCAAGCGGCTTCATTGCAGTGGGGAATCTTCGGGTTGGGCGCCTTGTGTGGGCCGTTCATGGTAGGCGCGCTGGGGCATCGAGTGGGTTGGCAGGGTGGCTTGATGATCGCCTTTGCGGCGAAGGCCGTCGCCGTCTTGCTGCCGGTGTTCTCGCTCGCACTGCTCAGCCAGTCGGTTTCATCCTTCAAGGTGGGGGCGATGATCCCCGGCATTGTGGCACTCACCTCTGGCCGCCTTGCTGAGTTGGTAGGGCCAACCGCCCACAAGAAGCTCTGGGGGCAAGCCACCGCCGCTTTTGCAGCCGCCCAAGCAGTGGCAGGCTATGCCATGTCGGCGCTTTATGGCACTTGGAGCAGCTACGCACCACTGTTTGCCATCAGCGGCCTCATCCTCGTCGCGGGCTTTTTGCTGGTGCTGCTTAGCCGCGGCGTACAGCAGCGCCACACGCATCTTTCTGCCCAACAACTCAAAAACCACAGGAAGCAATAATGGAACTCTACCTAAACGCAACCTCGCCCTATGCTCGCCTAGCGCGCATCGTATTACTGGAAAAAGGCCTATCGGACGCCGTGACGCTGAAGTGGTGCGACCCCTGGGCAGACGATGCCGAACTCTTAAATGCCAACCCCGCCGGGCGTATTCCCGCACTGGTAACGGAGGAGGGCACCACGCTAAGCGAATCCGTGCTGATTGCCGTTTACCTGGATAGCGTAAGCCCCAACAAGCCAATGCTGCCAGCAGCCAGTTTGGGTGATGTGCTTCACCTGGCGGGGTCAGGCCAAAACCTGATGGATGCCGCGTTCACGACCGTGATTGCCAGAAAGCATTATGGCAAGGGGATTGATGACAGCGAGTTGGGTCAGCGGCGTTCGCGAGCCATTCAGCGGCTGTTGAAGCAGCTGAACAGTGAGCTTGGTGAAAAACAGTTGGCCTCAACTATTAACCTTGGCGACATTGCCATTGCGGTAGCGCTGGATTACTTAGTTTTCAGGCTTCCAGAGGTGAAATGGCAAGAAAAGTATCCACAGTTAAAGGAATGGCATGCTGGTGTGACAGCGCAAGAGAGCTTTCACCAGACGGCTTTCTGTTAGAATTTTCTATCAGGAGAAATGGGGCCAAGCGTGATTATCTAGCGAGCATGAACCGGCTTGCCGCGAAGCATGAGTAACATGCGAGTGAAAACTAACCCTATAGGGTGTTACAGGTTAATAAAAAAACAACTTCTAGTTGCTTACTGAATGTTTTCTTGATGAAGTGAACAAAATATTTTGATTCGAGGCACTTCAAGATGAAACCTGTAGGGTATGCGTACCTTCATGAGTATTTAGCCTTGGGAGTATGCCCGCCCAAACACCCCGCGCGGGTTCGTCCCGTCACACGCATCATGTCTATGGGGAACGAGATAGCGGTACCCGCAGGTCGAGCCCCTGATGCCTCACTGCTTGCTCATCTGGTGTTTGCGCTGAAACACGAAGGTATAGACCTTGCCATACTGGCAGGTTCCTTGCCCCATCTGCCCATAGAAGAGTTACGAGAGGCCTTGCAAACCTCGCCAAACGGCATTTATTTGAGGAAGTTAGCGTATCTATATGAAGCGATGGTCAAACGCTTGCCGTTCGATATTGTTGTCAGCGGTCGGGCAGTGCCTCTTTTCGATCCTGAGCATTATATTGTCGGCCCCTCGGTGCGAGACAGCCGTTGGCGAATCGATTTCAATGGTCTAGGCACGTTGGACTACTGCGCCACTGTGCGTCGTACCTCGGTTATTACGGCGCTTTTAGAAGAAGATATCCTGGGACAAGCTTCCACTTTTATGGCCTCATTGCCCACGGGAATGCTCGACCGTGCAATTCAGTGGGCATATTTGAGTGAAACACAGTCCTCGTTCGCGATCGAACAGGAGTCGCCATCGCCTGATAAGCAACAGCGCTTCATGCAACTGCTGCGCCAAGCCCATGAACGTAGACCGCTGACAGAAGCCTACCTCGTCGAACTTCAAAACAGCACTATCAGTAATCCTTTCGACAAAGCCGTCACCTTTCGCCATGAGCAAAACTACTTGCACAATGGTTTACCCGGAGCGCTAGGTGTCAGCTATCTGCCACCACCGCCAGCGCTTTGCGATGAGCTGATGAATGGGCTAATGACCTGGGCCAATCAAGATTCAGATAAGGGGGTAGCAGAAGGCGTTTCGCCACTGGTGGTGTCAGCGGTGCTCTCTTTTGGTTTTGTTTTTCTACACCCTTTCATGGACGGCAACGGACGCATATCGCGGTTTCTGATACACCATACGCTATGCCGAAAAGGAGGGTTGGACCGCGACAATCTTTTACCTATTTCGGTTGCCATGAAGCGTCATGAAGTAGAGTACTTGGCTGCCCTCGAAGCGTTTTCAAAGCCCACCCGAGAGCATTGGAACGTTAACTGGATAGATGCCGATCAATATGACTTTCACTTTAAGGGATTGGAGGCCCTGTACCGGTTCTGGGATGCGACAGAGGCGGTGGCATTTTTACTAAAAATGGCAAAGGCAGCCTTGGAAGACGAGCTAAAAGCCGAAACGCGCTACTTGGCGTGTTTCGATCATGTGTATGCTGTAATAAACGAAGCGTACGATATTCGTGGTAGTGATTTGGCGCGCCTGGTCATGATGTGCCTGAGCAATGAGGGGCGCCTTTCCAACAATCGCCGTAAACAGTTTCGCTATCAAGTAGCTGACGAGGTGCTTGATGCCATTGAAACCGAAGCGCGTAAGGTACTCGAGGCGCACCAAAGTGAAGAAGCGCCCCCTGAGTAAATGGTGACTCCGACCGGCCGCGCGGTGCTACGCTTGTTTCATCAAGCAAACCAAGGAGCGGTATGCACTACGATGCGCCACGCTTTACGACGCCAGCCGGGGAGATTATCGGCTGGCGAGATAAGGGCGTTATCCGCGCCTCTGGCATTCGCTACGCGCGAGCTCAGCGTTTTTGCGCCCCAACAGATGAGCCGTCATCGACCACGCCCATCCAGGCCACTGAGTGGTCGCCAGCCTCGCCGCAAAACACCATCCCAGAGCTGAATGAAGCATTAGGCATTTCCGAACAGGAGTTCCACTCAGTGGAGGGCGAGCTGCATTTATCAGTCACCCTGCCGGATAACCCCTCTAAAGCGCCGCGTCCGGTAATGGTATGGATTCACGGTGGCTCTTATGTGTTTGGGGCCGGGGATCTTGCGGTGTTCGACGTGCGCCCGCTGGTACTCGAAGGCAATGTAAGCGTTCATTCTAAGACGTCCTGCCGCCCGGCTGACATTCGCCCTACAGTAACCTCACATTTGCCCACACGAGGTTACCCCCATGAGAAAGC
>NZ_JBNNIW010000066.1:0-7187 GCF_050269715.1 Halomonas sp. NPDC076908
GGAAGAGCGGGAACTGTTAAAAAAGGCGGCGGCCTTCTTCGCCAAAGAATCGAACTGAGGTACGGCTTCATCGAGGAGCATCGGGGCACGTTCAGGGTTTGAACGCTGGCTATCTCGGTTGGTACAGGTGCGAACCGGAGTAGTAGGCAGCACGGAACCTGACGAAGCGATTAAAGCTTGCTGACAGCCTACTAGCGAAATTTACCGGGAATCCAAAACGCTTGGTTAAACAAAGCAGTACATGCTATAACCAGAATCGTCCTCGCGGTGCTCACCAATGGAATCATGTCGGAGAACCTCTCTGGTTGGGCCGCAGAGGGGAGCTTGGGCTGGGTGGGGTCGCGCGTGTATCGCCATCGAAACAGCCGTGAATAGCCGTGAATAGCCGAGTAATGCAAGTCGAAGCATATGGATGATTATTAGTTTTCTGGATGGGCACTAATTAGCCGGGTGAACCTGCCGTTCCTGACTTCGTCCATTAGAGCCAGCGGCTGAAGCAGACCTCGCTCGCCCAGGCTAAACACCAGGCAAAGTAGCGAGCCAGTCGCTCATCAGCCTGATACATACTGCGAAACTCCTTCCTTCAGCAAGAATGTATACGCTTGACATTAAAGACGCTCGAAGAAGCGATCTCCGACTTGACCAGAAAAAGAGGAAGTGTCAGACCACGGCCAAAAATGACCACTTGTTCCAGAAAGATGCCAGGTCGGTATCGGCGTGTACGTCTGTCGCCGATACCGGCTGGGCCTTTTTAACTGCTCTCCTGCTGGTCAGTGCTGATCATTTTCCGGTTGTCTGGGACTACTTGAGCGCATGACCCGGACCGTATTGTCTCATCATTGACATGGCAGCTTTTGTTATTCATCCCGATCACGCTGATGATGCCCGAGATGTCGGTGCATCAGGAAGTGCAAGCCGAGGCAGAGTGCCAGAGGCAGTACTAACCAGGCGCCGCTACCCAGTGACTGGCCACGCCACATGACAAGCAGCACGGCGCTTCCCATCAGCACCACGCAGGCGGTCATCATCCACTTATGGAGAGCCCCGGCATGTGGTGACGGCTCGTTTTGCGATTCGGCCTCTCCGGAGGGGCGTTTGGTGAAATGTGGCTGAGTCATGAGTGGTCGCCTTTGGCTTGGGGCTGAGCCAATTGCTCCCGTCCGGGCTGCTCGCGGGCATAACGCCGCTTGAGCAGCAGCGAGTTGCCAATCACCGAGAGGGAACTGGTCGTCATGGCGATGACACCGATCATCGGGTGTAACAGGCCGATGGCGGCGATGGGGATGGCCGCCACGTTGTAGGCGCTGGCCCAGATCAGGTTCTGGACGATCTTGGCGAAGGTGGCGCGGGAGAGGTGCATGGCGTCCACCACAGCGGTGAGCTCGCCGCGTACCAGGGTCACATCCGCTGCCTCGATGGCCACGTCGGCACCGGCGCCGATGGCGATACCCACGTTGGCCTGCTTCAGCGCCGCGGCGTCGTTGATGCCGTCGCCGACCATGGCCACATGGTTCCCGTGCTTCTCCTGCAACTTGCGGATGGCATCGACCTTGCCCTCTGGCAGCACGCCGGACTGGACCTCGTCGATACCGACCTCATCGGCCACGGCTCGAGCAGCGCGTTCGTTGTCACCAGTAATCATCACGACATGTAAGCCCAGGTCATGCATACCGCGAATGGCCTCGACCGACTCCTGCTTGAGGGTATCGGCCACGGCGACCAGCCCCAGGGCCTGGCCGTCGGCGGCAACGATCACCACCGTGCGCCCCTTGCCCTCGAGCTCGGTCATGGCGTCATCCAGGGCTTCGAGGCCGGTCACGCCTTCCTCTTCCAGCAACCGGCGATTGCCGATCAGTACGGTTTCTTCGCCCACCTTGCCCGAGACGCCGCGCGCACCGGTGGAGCGAAATTCGCTGACCTCGCCGGATTGCACATCGCGCTCCCGGGCACCGTCGACGATGGCACGGGCGATGGGGTGCTCCGAGGCATTCTCTACGCTCGCCGCCAAGGTGAGCAGGTGGGTCTCATCGCCACCCTCGGCGGTCACCACCTCGGTGAGTTTAGGCTCGCCGCGGGTAATGGTGCCGGTCTTGTCGAGTACCATTACCTTGACGTCCTTGAAGGTCTGGATTGCCTCGCCGGAGCGGATCAGGATGCCGCGCTCGGCACCGATGCCGGAGCCGACCATCAGCGCCGTGGGCGTGGCCAGGCCCAGGGCGCAGGGGCAGGCGATGACCAGCACGGCGATGGCGGCAAGGATGGCAAGGATCGGCGTTGCTGCGGTGGGATCGACCCAAGGCAGGAAGGTCGAACCCCATTCGAGGATCGGCCGCAGGGCATCCGGGAACACTGCCCAGGCAACCAGGCTAACCAGGGATATGGCCAGAACTACCGGCACGAAGCGCCCGGTCATGCGGTCGGCGAATTCCTGTATCGGCACCCGCGAGCCCTGGGCCTGGTCGATCAGGCGCACCACTTGGGAAAGAAAGGTATCGCCGCCGACGCGGGTTGCCTTGACCCTCAGTCGTCCTTCCTTGTTGATAGTGGCACCGATCACGCTGTCCCCGGTACTCTTGTAAACGGGTATCGACTCGCCGGTGGCAATGGATTCATCGAGATGGCTCTCGCCCTCGACCACCTCACCGTCGGTGGGAATCTTGTCGCCGGGCCGCACGATCATGATGTCGCCGGGCGCAAGCTCCTTCACCGGCACCTCGACTTCTTCGCCATCACGCTCCACGCGCGCCGTCTTGGCGCCCAGGGTCATCAGGCGGCGGATAGCCTGTGAAGCACGCCCCTTGGCCAGAGCCTCCAGATAACGGCCGAGTAGGTGGAAGGTCATGATGGTGGCGGCCATCTCGATGAACGAGGTCATGGGGTAGACGAAGCCGGCCAGGCCGATCAAATAGGGTGGCAGGCTGCCCATGGTGATCAGCACATCCATGTTGAAGGTGCCGTTTTTCAGCGAGCGCCAGGTCGACTTGTGAGTGGCGACACCGCCATAGAGGAACACCACTGGAAAGGCCAGCGCAGCGATGATTGCCAGATACCCCGGGATTGCCACCCAGAACATATGCACCATCATGAGAATCATGATGAGTGTGGTGGGTACCGCAGCGATGATCAGCCGCTTGCGGGCCTGGGAGAGGTAGGCCTCCTCGATCTCGGCGTCGCTGTTGGCATTCTCCTCCTCGTCGGCCTGCACAGCGGCCACATCATAGCCAGCCCCTTCCACGGCGCTCTTGAGCGCCTCACCACCTGGGCCATCCTGGGTAACGGTCACCGCCACACGATGGCTGGCAATATTGGTATCGATCGATTTGATACCCTCGAGCCGCTCCAGAGTGCTGCGGATGATGCCTGCGCAGTGATCCGAGCCCATACCCGGCACCGTCAGGCGAATCTGTTGCTTGGTATTACCGCCACTGACGGCGGCCACGTCATAGCCGGCACCCTCGACGGCTTCCTTCAAGGTCTCGCCATCGGGCCCGTCTACTTCGGTGGTCACGCTGACATGGTGGTTGGCGATATTGGTCTGGATCTCACCTACGCCATCGAGGCGTTCGAGCGTCTTGCGAACGATGCCGGCACAGTGGTCACTGCCCATACCAGGTACCGTCAGGGTGATCGTGTTCGGGCTAGAATCTCTCATCGCATGTCTCCTGCTGGCCTCGCAGAGTGGCCGGCCATGGTTGGCCGCCCGTCCTGTTTCCTATTACCTACTGACTGACATCCACGGTCAGTGATGGGCCTCGTGGTCCTCGGGGTTGACATCACTCTCGGGTGTGGCCTGCTGAAGCTGCTGACGTTGCTCATCGGTCATCAGGTCATGCATGGCATTTTGCATGCGCACCTTCTCGGCCATCATCTCGCCGTGAAGTTCGGCCATCCGACCGTGAAGGGCTTGGACCTCCTCGGGGTCGGGGCGCTCACCGCGCATCTCCGCCATCAGGTCATCGCGCAGGTTCATCAGCCGGCCCATGCGCTCGAACTGGGCGGGGCGGTGCTCCTGCATCACCGCGCACATCTCGCTGCGCTGCTCCGGGTCGAGCATCTCCTGCATCATGCCCATTCCGGCGGCGCCCATCATCGGGCAGGGCATCATCCCGCCACCCATTATCACACTCATCATGCCGGAGCCAATGCCGCCCTGGCCGCCACCCATCATCCCATTCATCATGCCGGGGCCCATACCGCCCTGGCCGCCACCCATCATTCCACCTGTCATATCGGGCCCGGCACCACCTTGGCCGCTGTTGCCCCCCATCATGCCATTTCCTTGGCCGGGCTGAGTGTCCGGCATGCCCTGTGCGAAGGCGACGCCGGTACCGCTGACACCGAGTGCCAGGGCGAGTGCGAGTGCGAGTGCATGCTTGCGAATTTCCATGATCGTTCTCCTTCCATCTTATGGAACCCACCTTGGGCCTTTTCCTACATTATTCCGGCTATGTGCTGCACAGAGGTCAACTTCGAACAGCAGTTACCGATTCCTCTCTTTCAATACTGATGCGAAAAGTGCGTCACCATTACAATCATTCGAGTAATGATAGTGAACTGCGACAGTCAAGATGGCGGTAACGAAAAGCACGATGGCAAGCCCCCAGTAGGTGCCGAGAGCACTACCAACGAACAACAACCCGGCACCCGCTGACCCAACGGCTTGCCCGAAGCTGGCCAAGGCGGTCTGCTTACCCAGCGCCGCACCCTGTGCCGGCCCGCTGGCCAGGGAGACCTGATAAGCGAGCAACGGAATCAGCAGTCCCGATCCCGCGCCCAGCAGCCCGACCACGACGAATGCTCCCCAGAAGCTCGAAGCGTAAGGGAGGCCAAGAATGCCCATGGCCATCAGCAGGAAGGCCCCGCCGATCAAGTGAACGGGCGAGAGTCGTTTCGGTGGGTAAGCCGACCACAGGAGCTGCACCGCCAGCATCACCAGACTGCACGCCGTGAACAGCAACCCGACCCTGAAAGGATTAAGACCGATCGACTGCCTTGCCTGCAGACTGAGACCTACCTCAAAGGCCCCCAGGCCGAGCATTGCCAGCAGCGTAAGCACCAAGAAGCCACCGACAGCCCGAGTCGACGCCGGCTCGGAGGAATGTGCGTCGCAAGCGTGGCGGTGAACCGGCTGTTCGCGAACGTGATGGTAGATCAACAGCCAAACCACCCCGGCGAATCCCGCTGTGACCACGAAAGGCCAAGCCACTGGCCCACCTAGCACCATATCGGATTGGGGCATTACCATCGGAATACTTGCCAGCCAACCGCTGAGCATGGGGCCTGACAAGAAGCCCGAAGTGGAAGCAGCACTGAGCCAGGCAAAACGACGTGCACGGAACGTTGCGTCGTCACACTCGGCCGCCTGAGCCAGCGCCACGGGGATCACCGCCGCCGCAAAGGCGCCGGCAAGTGCTCGTGCCCCATAGGCGAGTGGCAGGTCGCGGACCAGGCTGAACCCCAGCATGGCCAGCGCAAACCCCGCCAGCCCCAACAATAGGACGGGGCGACGGCCCAGGCGGTCGGAGGCGCTTCCCCACAGTGGCGCAAAGCCGAACAAGGCCAGCGTATAGACCCCCGTCAGCAGCCCGGTGTGCAGCGATACGTCCCCAGGGCTAGTCACCGCCAGCGCCCGGTCGAGGAACAGCGGCAGGATCGGCAGCACCGTGCCGTAGCCGAGGAAAACGACAAAGGTGGCTGCAAGCAAAGCAGTGAAGCCGGTTCTTGATTTGCTGAGTGCCCCCGCCATTAGTGAAAGACCATGCCGGCAATATGAAAGCCGGTATCATGGCGTGCGCACTGGGTTGCCAGGAGGCTAATGGATGGCACGGCTGCGAACGCTGTCCCCACGCTCCCGATCACCACTGACGCACTGACGACAAAGCGTCTTCTTTTCATGATTGCTCTCCTGGATATGATCCTTACAGATGCTGACTACCCGAACCCAGTGCCCGCAGGTGTGGAATGAAGCGTGGGGTGCGAGCTGCATACACCTGCCATTCGTCACCGAACCGGCGCGCGACCTCGCGCTCTTCGTGGATTGCCAAGCGCGAGTACATCCACACTAGCACCGGGAACATGGCCAGGGTCAGCAGGGTGGGCCACTGCAGCAGGAAACCAGACATCACCAGCACGAAGCCAACGTACTGGGGGTGCCGTACATAGGTGTAGAGCCCGGTGGTAGCCAGCTCTCCCTGCCTCTGGGCGGCATAGAGCACACGCCAACCCGCAGCGATGAGCCAGAACCCCACGGCGATGAACACCATGCTCAGCAGATGGAATGGCCCGAAGTGCGGGTTGGCCTGCCAGCCGAACAGCATCTCAAGCAGGTGGCCCGCATCGTGGCTGAACCAGTCTACCTCCGGGTAGCGCGACTGTAGCCAGCCGGACAGGAAGTAGAGGGTTAGCGGAAAGCCGTACATCTCCGTGAATAGCGCCACCAGGAAGGCGCTGAAGGCCCCGAATGAGCGCCAGTCACGGCGCGTCTGCGGCTTGAAGAAGCTGAAAGCGAAGAAGATGAAGATCACCGAGTTGAGAATTACCAGGCCCCACAGACCATAAGCCGGTACGTCGTCACTCATCGCGTCCTCCCTTTTGGTTCTCATGACCACCATGCCCCCCATGCATGAACACATGCATCAGTGGGCAGGCGAGCAGAATCAGCCAAGGCAGGGCACCAAGCAGATGCACTTTGTGCTCCCCCCAGAGCAGGAAGCCCATCACCGCCAAGGCGATCGCCACCATGAGCCAGAAGGCACCCTTGCTGGGTCGACGGTCCAGCCACTCCTTTTCGTCATTCATGATCAAACCTCTCTCGGTGTAGGTACAGCTAATTCATGACCTCCGATTGGCACCTTTAATGGTGACGATATCTTGGCTTCTCTCCCCCACTACCCCACTACCTTGATAAAGGTATTTTCGCCATTGCAGATCATGGTAGTGAACCATGGATTGGCTCCCCGTTTCTGTATCTTGTTTTAACCTAGCAATCTCATTTCGATAAATTTGAGATTCATGCTGTCATGTCACGTAACGATAGAAGGAGTGCAGCTAGTTTGATGCATGAAATTATTTTTGCATTTTTAATGCATTGACGAGTTATAGTCAAATCTGGTGGATGGCAGTCAGGCGGCAGTCCTGTCTGATTGATCGGTTACCTGCTCCCCATCCTGAAACCGGACGTTGTTCAC
>NZ_JBNNIW010000067.1:0-7029 GCF_050269715.1 Halomonas sp. NPDC076908
GAACAACGTCCGGTTTCAGGATGGGGAGCAGGTAACCGATCAATCAGACAGGACTGCCGCCTGACTGCCATCCACCAGATTTGACTATAACTCGTGTGAGTGACCGGATGGTAGATCTAATCGGTGAAAGCGTGGACTGCGTCGTGCGCGGCGGGGAACTCACTGATTTATCATTGGTCGCACGCCGCGTAGGTGACCTGAACCTTGGTGTTTACGCCGCGCCGGGCTATTTAAAAAGCGCAGGCTTACCTTTGCACCCGCAAGAGCTGTCTCTACCCCCACACTACATTGTCGGTTTCAGATGGGCGCGTTCTGGGTTAGCTTTTCCCTACGCCATGTATCGCAACGGAGAGCGAGTCAATGTGCAAGGTCGCTATGTGATCTCGGTCGACGACGGTAATGCCGGGCTTGCGGCGGGCCTAGCGGGGCTCGGAGTCATTTGGCTCCCTGACTACATGACCAGGGAGCATGTTTCACGCGGTGAACTGATTCGCTTGTTTGATGATTGGCACCTCGACCCGATGCCGATGTACGTGGCCTTTCCACCGAATCGGCACGTTAGCGCTAAGCTGCGCGTATTCATTGATTGGGTCGCAGATTTGATGGCGCAGCATGCACCTATCGTTGATCGACAGGCGCATAAACGCTGATGCTTCTCCAGCGTTAGTCGTTTCTATGTTTTATTTACTGTCACTTGAGAGGTGTCGTCAGTCCTTCATCCCTGCAAATACCTACCCGGCAGTTGCTCTGCTAGAAAATCCATAAGCAACCGCGCACGCAGGGAAAGTGTTGCCTGGCGGTAGTACACAGCGTTGACGGCTTGGGTGTGCCGTTCGATAAGCGTGGGCAGTACATCAACCAGCATGCCTTTTTGGCGGGGTGCGATGGTCATAAAGTCGGCCAGGCAAACAATGCCTTCCCCTGCAACGGCAAGTTCAATCAGCGTGCTGCCGCTTGAGGCGGCTAGCGTTGGGGTGATGTGTAAGGGCTTGCCGTCGGCGCGAATGAGGGGCCAATGGTTGAGATGCTCCAGTTGGCTAAAACCCATCAGGCTGTGGTGGGCTAATTCGTCAATGTCTTGCGGCACGCCGCGGCGTTCCAGGTAGTCGGGGCTGGCGAGAAGTCGCAGCGGGCTATGGCCCAAAAGGCGGGCGTGAAGCGAGGAGTCTTCCAGTTTGCCGATACGAATGGCCAAATCTACACGTTGTTCCAGCAGATCGACAAAGCGATCGTGAGTATTTAACTCCAGCGTAATACCTGGGTAGCGGGCGCGGAACTCACCAATAACCGGCACAATAACGAACTGCATAAAACTAGGGGCGGCGTTGATTCGCAGTCGGCCTTGGGGCTGATTATGGCGATCCAGCATTGCCTCTTCCGCTTCTTCCACGGCGGCCAGAATACGGCGGCAGTGGTTCAGAAAGGTTTCACCCTCTTCGGTAAGTTCTAAGCGACGCGTGGTTCGGCGCAGTAGAGTGGCCCCGAGTTTCTGCTCCAAACGGTTGAGTGCGCGACTGACACCAGACACAGTGATACCCAGCCGTTCAGCAGCGCCGGTGATTGAGCCGCTATCCACTACCGTGACAAATGCCTGCTGTTCTTCAAGAGTACTTTTCATGGCGTGCTTGTCATAAAGTGCTTTGCATAAAGTGTCCGAATACCCTAATAATAAATGTCTAGTATTGTTGATTTTAAATCAAAAGTCTCTTGCTGAAACGATGCTTCTTTTTTAGGACTGTTCCTCCCACAATATGCGCCATTAGTATCATATCTACTCTGGTTAGATGTGATGGCAAACCTTTTGGAGAGAACTGGTTAAATGAAGATTCTGCTGATTAACGGTGGTAAAAAGTTTGCGCACTCTGGCGGTGAACTCAACAATACCCTGCACGGCGTGGCGGTAAGCACTCTTAATGAGCTGGGCTACGAGGTGCGCGAAACGGTGATCGATCAAGGTTACGACCTTGCTACCGAGGTGCAGAACTACCTGTGGGCCGACACGATTGTCTATCAGATGCCTGGCTGGTGGATGGGCGCGCCCTGGATCGTTAAGCGCTACATTGATGAGGTGTTTACAGAAGGCCATGGTTCACTCTACGCCAGCGATGGCCGCAGTCGCCAAGACCCGTCCAAACAGTACGGCAGCGGCGGCTTGCTGCAGGGTCGCAAGTATATGCTCTCATTAACCTGGAATGCGCCGATCGAAGCGTTTAACGAGCCGGATAACTTCTTTGAAGGACGCGGTGTGGATGGCGTTTACTTCCCGTTCCATAAGTCCCAGGAATTTATTGGTCTAGAAGCGCTGCCCACCTTTATCGCCAACGATGTGATGAAAGTCCCCAATGTCGACCGTGATAAAGCGGCCTACCGTGACCACCTGCGCACAGTTCTTGGCTAAAGTTTTTGGTTAAGGCTTTTGGCTAACGCACTTGGTTAAGAAATGCCCACCCTGAGAGGTGGGCATTTTTGGTCATACTATTAGGACTTAGCGATCCCGATTCAGGCTTTGCACCGTTAGATCCAGCGCCTTGTACATATCCAGCCGGGCTGAGCGACCGATATCGGGATGATTCAGGTCATTGGCACGTTCCGATGGCAGTATCGGAGCGGTTAGGTCATCTGCGTCAGTCGGCTCGAAATCGTACTCTTCACCGATGGTCATGGCGCTACGCCGCAGCAGCATTCGTAACTGTGCTGGCGACAGTTCAGGTTCTATCGACATCATGGCCGCCACCAGCCCAGCCACCAATGGCGTTGCATAAGAAGTACCGCAATGCGCCTCGCCCCGTTCACCTTCTATCAGAGATGACCCCCGCACACAGGCCGCTGCTGTAATATCCACACGCATGTCGATATTCGATGCACTGCGTTTTATCGCGTACCTGGGGTCGGCAACCTGCACATCCTGATCGCTGCGCTCATGTCCTCCCACTACGAACAGTTGCTCAGTCACAAACGATGAGGGCAGGCGATACTCGTCCCGACCAGAAAATGATGATCCGTTACCTGCCGAATTCACGACTACGACATCAGGATGTTCGCGTCGTAGCCATAAGAAGAACTCTTCAAGCAGTTCCTCGTAACCGCTCATGGCGATACCGGAACGTACCAGCGAGTCGACCTCATCCCCGTTGATATCGATGGCCCCTACGCGGTGAATGCCCCAGCTCCAATTGAGCACGCGTACGCCGTCTTCTACTAGATTCACTGAGGCGGCAATATTGGCGGTGATGCCTGCATCCGAATTACGCTCTACAATCACATCGAAACCTGGGCCTACCTCGTCCAGCCCACGCAGAAAACCACTGTTGCCGCCTTCATTCCATGCCGCGGCAAACACGCCTGCCACCGTTGTGCCATGGCCGTCAGGCTTGGCAGCATCCCGCGCATACACACAGGTTCTGGTCGAATCAGTGCGGCAGTCACCCAGGTAGTCGGCAAAATCTGGAGCGTCGAAGTCTACTTCACGCTCGATGACGCCAATGCGGACTGGATGAGTCTCAATGCCCTCACCTTGGCTGGAGAGGCGCCGCTGGTAATAATTCACGGCATCCAAAAAGCGATTCGATGCCCACTCCTGATCATCTGCATCGGGTGGGGTTCCCGTTTCACTCTCAATGTTCTCTTCTGGCCCCGACTCTTCGATCACCACCGCATCGACGCTGACCTCGCTACCCAGCCTAAGTACCAGTGCATCGCGTTCAACCAAATCCTTAGCTGGCAAGCGCAACTGATAAGTATTGAGCGGAGGAATCATCCCAACTACCTCGGCGTCATACTTTTCTGCCAACCGCTGAGCTTCTTCGCCGCCCTCATACTCTTCTTCAATAATCAGGCTGATCAGATCCACGTAGGTGGTCAAACCATCCATGTTTTCCGCTACTTCTCGGTCCGTGGCTGCTAATACATGGCTGCCCTTGATGCTTACCCAAACCGGATTGCTGGATTGATCATCCTGCTCAAACCATAGCGGGCCACTTTGGGCATCTTCGCTGCTGATGCGCACACGGACTTGATCTTTATTGTGGCTGAGGGCTTCTTGAGGAAGCGGTGTACCGTTCAGCTTCACTTGAAAGTCGCTGTCATCAAGCCCGCTGACGTGGAGACAAAATTCTTGGGTATCCAGCGCCAGCAGATTGCCGCAGCGTTGCAATTGTTCGACCCTTAATGGCTCATCAGCCAGCGCGGCAATCGCCACTATCATCAATGCCAGCGCCGAAACCATTCTGCCAGCGCCCAAATACTTAACTGCCATTATCGCTACTCCAAACGGTATTCGACTGAGTGCACGCAGCTTAAACGTATTCGCTGAACGGAACATGAACACGCGTCTGACCGGCACGAACGAATATCGTTTATTTTTTAACGACTAAACCGATGACGTAGTTTTGGCAGAGTACGGGCGACGGGAGGCAGGCGAGTGACCATAATCAGCGCTGCAATAGCGGCATACATCGCCCACTCTTGCATATCGGCGCGCACTACCCAGAAGAAGTGCAGCAAGACGAGACCCAAAATCACGTAGGAAAATTTGTGCAGCGGCTTCCAGCGTTTGCCTAGGCGTTTCATCGCCCAGCGGTTGGACGTGGCGCCGAGTAAGGTCATTCATGTTTTGATTAGATCAAAAAATTATAGATTGTTAGAGTATTTGTGAATCGAAAAAGTGAAAAGTCATAGGTTTTTATCATTGGCTACGAGTTTGTGGTCAATGAAGTTAAATAAATTATTAAGAGCTTTGGAAAGTTTTTTTTCATTGTTATTAACAAATGATATTCTTATTAAAAAATCTTTTTCTGTGTTTTCGAAAAAAGACATACATGATATTGGAAAGACAATAACGTTAAATTTTTTAGCACATTCGTCTAGTTCTTTTGTGCCGAATTTAAATGGGAGTTTAAGGTTTCTAAAGAATCCACCATTTATTTTGGGCATTGGATTTTGACTAAAAAGTGATCTTGAGGATAGGTTTTTTTTGATATTTATTTCTATAGATTTATTTCTTATTTTGTATGTCTCTAGTCTTTCTTTATTGAATTCTCTAAGAGAGAAATCGTTCTTTAGTAATATCCCGGCTACAATTGCTTGACAGATTGGAGGTGTGTTAACAGTGGTGAATGTCTTAATAGTTGTTGATAAGTGTGAGAAATTGTTTGACAAAGAGGTCTTGGGAGTCGCTAAATAACCAACTCTCAAGCCTGGAAACAATGTTTTGGAGAAAGTCCCAATATAAAAAACACGCTGATCAGATAGCTGTTTTATAGGCGAAATGTTTTCTCCTTTAAATCTGAAAAGAGTATAGGCATTATCCTCTAGTATATAAAAGTCATATCTTTCAGCTAGATTTATTATGTTTTTTCGATCCATCAAAGTTAAAGTGTCTGCACTAGGGTTGCAGAAATCAGGAACTGTATAAATGGCTTTAACTTTTTTTCCACTAGCGTTTATTTTTCTAATTAATAACTCTAGCTTCATCTCATTATGAAAAATTTCTGATGGAACTGGTATGATATCGATTCTCGCTAGTCTCGCTGCTCCGGCTATCCCAGGGAAAACGGGATCAGGTATGATTAAGCACTCTTTAGGAAATTGGAAGATACATAATATAGCAATCAAAACTGACTCTTGAAAACCTACAGTTGTAATGATATTTTCACTGTCAACTTTTATTGTGTAGTCTGTCAATAAGTGCTGGGAAATTATTTCATTTGCTATTCCTTTAGTAGGTGAGTATTGGTGCACAACTGTATTATAATCTATTTCCTTTTTTAAACAATGCTCTTCAAATTCAGCCATTCCAGATTTAATATGGTTCTGATACGAGTATGCATTATCAGGTGATCCGGAGGCTAAAGAAATAGCATGTGGGTACTTTGTGGAAATTCCATTTAAAATGTTGATTGACTGGTAGTAATTGCTGCAGCTTAGATGTTTTTCTAAGTTGGTATCCATTTATCTTCCTCACGTGAGCGGGTTTTGTTTTAATGCATTATGAATAGCGTTATCTAAATCTGAAATTAAATCCTCTGGGTCTTCTAAGCCAAAGCACAATCTGATTAGGTTTTCAGTTATACCCATGCTATTTTTTTCTTCAGGTGTCATCGAGGCGTGGCTACCTGTGTATGGTTTTGCAATCATTGACGTCACGCAAGCCATTCCAGTTCCAGTTCCAAAATATTTTAATTCTTTGATAATTTCACTATACCGATCGCCTATGTAATTAGGGACATCAATGAAAATAATTCCACCATAGCTTTTGAGTTGACAGTCATTTATTTCAGGATAATAGATATGATCCACATAAAATTTCTTTTCTAATTGTGTCACTATTTCTCGTGTGGTATCAGAGTGCCGTTTCATTCGGATGCTGAAGGTTTTCATGCTGCGAGATAAAAGCCAAGCACTATAGGGAGTAAGGATGGAACCAGAATAAAATCGCTCGTCCAATAGCCTTTCATATAAGAAAAAGTTATTTGTAGCTACTATTCCACCCATGACATCACTATGACCGGAAAAATATTTTGTGGCACTATAGACTGTTAAATCCGCCCCTAGCTTTAGTGGATTTTGATATAATGGTGTTGCCCACGTGTTGTCAACAACGATTAATGCTTTTGGATTAATTGATTTTATTAATGACGAAGTTTTTGTTATGTCAATTGTTCTTAGAAATGGGTTGGTTGGAGTCTCAAATATTACCATGTCAACATTTTTGATATTGAACTCTTCGTCACTTTCATTAGAAAGATCTATGATGTTAAGGCTTATATTAAGTCGTTCGCAATGATTTTGAAATAACTTGTAGGAGCATCCGTATATGTGCTTATTTATTACTAAGTGAGAGCCGGGTTTTAATAGGCTAAGGACTATATATATTGCCGTCATGCCTGTAGAAAAGGCCAGCGAGTATTTGCTTCTTTCAATGCGACATATAATGTTTCCTGAATCCGTGAGACCGGCCCCCGGAAGCACTTCTAACCCACTGACCTGCATGGCAATATAGCCATTATCGCCATTCACCCAGACAGTGCC
>NZ_JBNNIW010000068.1:0-6660 GCF_050269715.1 Halomonas sp. NPDC076908
ACAGCCACTCGCGCTGAAGAGGCGAATTCTGATAAGCAATGCCAACAGCCAGTACCTTCAGACCGCTCAATCAGCGCCCTCGTGAATAAGGCGGGGTAAGTAGGAAAAGGGCTGCGTTCTGGCATTACTCAACAGCCACTCGCGCTGAAGAGGCGAATCCTGATAAGCAATGCCAACAGCCAGTACCTTCAGACCGCTCAATCAGCGCCCTCGTGAATAAGGCGGGATAAGGCAAGCCGGGGCGAGGTTTACGCCGCATCCTGCGCTGGGGAATGATGGGTTTCATGTGGTGACGAGAGCAGTAGTGACGTAAAGCATCGCTATCATAGCCTTTGTCCGCCACCATATAACGGCAACGCTTGCGAGGCCGTCCACGCGGTCCGGGCAAGCGGATACTCTCAAGGGTGGCAACAAAATGGCGTGAGTCAGCTTCCTGACCGGGCGACAAGGTAAAGCTCAAGGGCCAACCGTGACGGTCACATACCAGGTGAATTTTGGTCGTCAAACCGCCACGACTGCGCCCCAGCGCATGAGTTATGGGTTCGTTTGAGCCCCCTTTTTGCCGCCTCCCGAGGCAGCCCGCGTCGCACGAATGGAAGTGGAGTCGACCATCCATGTATCCAGGTCCATCAGACCGTCTTCTCGCAGCTTTAGATGCAGCCGCTCAAGAACGGCATCGAAGGTGCCGTCATCACGCCAGCGTCGAAAGCGGTCGTAGACCGTGCTCCACGGGCCATAGCGCTCCGGCATATCCCGCCATTTGGCACCGGAGCACAGTACCCAGAAAATACCGTTCAGGATTTTCCGGTCGTCCTTTCTGGGCCTGCCCATGCGCTGGGGCGGGGAAACGATATCTTCAATCAACGCCCAGTCGTGGCTGGAGATCTCGTAACGTCCTGCCATACGTCACCTATGCTGCTACGGTATGGGCAAACCTAGCAAAAATTAATTTTCGTACAAAGCCTAACATGCTGACGCAAAAACCTGGCTTCCTCAACAAAAACTGGCTTCCGGCGAGCCACAGCACCTACCACCGAGGGAACGCTGGCATCGTAACGATCCCGAATACGCACGGTCTCGCGCTTCTCAAAATCGACCCCGTCGAGGTGCTCAATAAACGTAGTCACGAGCCGGGATGACCCCGATGACCACGCTGGATTATCCGGATCACCTCGCCTGTGTGATATTCTTGCAGGGCTGTCCGTTACGCTGCGGTTATTGTCACAATGCCCATATGCTGCCACCGCGCCGCAGCGACGGGAGCGAATGGCAAGCAATACGCGACTTCCTTAAGCAACGCCAAGGGCTACTTGAAGCGGTGGTATTTAGCGGCGGCGAGCCGACCCTGCACAGCGCCTTGCCAGCCGCAGTTTGCGAGGCAAAAACGCTGGGCTTCAAGGTTGAACTGCATACTGCTGGCCCTTATCCGACCCGACTCTTGCAGCTGTTACCGTGGCTCGACTGGGTAGGGCTCGACGTAAAGGGCCATGACCGAAACTTTGATCGTATCTGTGGGCGCCCTGGAATCTGGCAGCGTAACCGTCAGAGTCTAACCATACTGCGCGACAGCGGTATCAACTTCGAATGCCGCACCACCGTGCATTGGCGCGATTTTGAGCTGGTCGATGTGGAGCGCCTGGCGCTGACCCTGGCAGATTTCGGCGTCCGTCGGTACGCTATCCAGGTGGCACGCACCCATGAGTGCCTTGACCCTGACTACAATCAGACGATGGAGAATGCTCAGTCGAAAAACATGTTACCCAAACTGATCAAGCGGCTGACACCGTACTTTGATCGCCTTGAGTTGCGAAGCTGAACCAATAATCCATGAATAACTTATTATGTATCTGACACTAGTCGATCTTGTTCTCGCCACCAGTATCATTCAAGCACTGGGCCTGGCCGTTTTTCTCTTGCTACCCGAGACGTTCCGTCTCGTCAGCAACCGCTTGCTGGCAGCCAGCCTGATCACCTTTGCCGCCGGGCTCGGCGAGTTCTTTCTCTACTCCACCGGTCTGGCGCTAGAGCATCCCAATCTGGCTTATCTAGGCACACTGGTCGGCCTGCTGCAGGCCGGGCTACTCTATGTTTATGCGCAATCGCTGATGTACCGCGATTTTCGCCTATTGCCCCAGCACGCTCTGCACACGTTGCCGTTCTGGGTGATATCGGCAATTTTTCTGATCGAATACTACCTGCAGCCCACGTCGGTGAAGCTCGATATCCTGATCAACCGCGATCACCCGGGCGTATTGACCTCTCCCCTGCTGGCGGTAGGCATTCATCTGGTTTTTCTTGGCTATCTGTGGGCCACCATTCATGCCCTGGGCCGTTTCGGGACCACGGTACGCCAGCTCTTTTCCAACCTTGCCAACAAGCAGTTGGCCTGGCTACGTACCTTGCTGATTCTGTACGCCATCGCCTGGGTGATCAGCCTGATCTACTGTCTATCGGCGCACGTATTCAAGGATCTCGTGAGTGTCAGGACGATCTCCGCCATTGGCGCCATCTCCGGCTTTTTGTTTATCAACTATCTGCTGATGCATGCTCTGCGCCAGCCGGGCATCTTCTCGGGGCTTAGTGTTGACGAAGCGCAACTAGCCAAAACCGAAACACCGGGCCGAGCCGCCCTGGTCAGTTCCGAGAATGCAGGATTATTGCGCCAGCTCGATCAGCACATGACTGAGGCTCGCCCCTACCTGGATGCCGATCTCAGCGTAGACCAGTTAGCCCACCAAATCGGCGTGCCCACCCGCGACCTGTCACGCGCCATCAATGAAGGGCTTGGCAAGAACTTCTTCGAGCTCATCAGCGACTACCGGATTGCCGAAGCCCGCCGCCAGCTGGAGAGAGCCGAGCCCGGCACGACGATTCTGGAGGTAATGTATGATTCAGGCTTCAACTCCAAGTCGGTGTTCAACACAGCCTTCAAGAAGGCCACCGGGATGACCCCCAGCGCCTACCGGACACGCCACTCCCCTTAATCCATCGTCATAAAAACCGCTGTTACATGGTTCGACTTTCATCAAACTGAAGTTCGAACTCATATCCCATTGATATATAAATAATTTTCAGCAACAAAGAAAAAGGTTCGAGTCCGCGCTACCGAACGACCCGATAGGGTCCGCTCGCTATGATAGAGTCAACGCTGAGCAGCCAACTTCTGGCCTGGCTCATGACTTCAACATAACGGAGCAGAACATTATGACTACCCCTACTGTTAAAACCACCACCCTGCGTTCCGACGAGTTCTCCTGCCCCAGCTGCGTCGAAAAGATTGAAACCAAACTGAAGGGGCTGGATGGCGTCGAGTCCGCCGAGGTGAAGTTCGCCTCCGGCCGGGTACTGGTGAGCCACGATCCGGCGAAAGCCCCGGTACGCACTCTGGTCGATGCCGTCGCCGAGGTCGGTTTCACCGTCAAGCCTTCGGCCATCTAAGCCTGCGGCTAGCAGGCCTCCTACTTCCGGGCTGGCACAACGGCCAGCCTCCCTCGCTTTGCGTCACAGGACTCAGCACAGCAGGGCACGACTTGTGTGCTCTTATGAGTCAGGTCTCTTACCCGTTAGCTCTTCAGGAGACACAGACGCCGGGCGAACCGTAATCAAAGGAGACCATTATGAAACTCTGGAAAACCTGGGGTGTGGTTGTCGTCTCCGGACTGATGATCATCGCCTCCTGGATCACTGGCTCGGACCTGCTGATGATCGCCGCTGCCGCGGTGGCCGGCTATCGAATCGCCATCTCCGCTTACCAGGCCCTGCGGATCAAGACCATCTCGATCGACCTGCTGGTTGTTGTCGCGGCGGTCGGTGCCCTGTTTATTCACAACTACTGGGAGTCTGCCGCTGTCACCTTCCTGTTCGCCTTTGGGGGCGCACTAGAGAGAGCCACTCTGAACAAGACCCGCCAGGCCCTGTCGGATCTGGTGGACGCCGCCCCCGAAACGGCCACGATACTGCGTGACGGCGAGCCGCAAACCGTTGAGATATGGGAGCTGGTACCCGGCGATATCGTACTGATCCGCAACGGTGAACAGGTACCTGTCGATGGCACGGTGATCTCGGGCCATGGCGGGGTGGACGAAGCCAGTATCACCGGTGAATCGGTACCTGCCGAGAAGGCCGAAGGCACAGAGGTATTTGCCGGCACCTGGCTACGCTCCGGCGTGCTGCGCGTCAAGGCCGTCGGCATCGGAGCCGACACTGCCCTGGCCAGGATCATCCATCGCGTCGAGGACGCCCAGGATGCCAAGGCTAAAACGCAGACCTTCATGGAGAAATTCGCCAAGTACTACACTCCGGGCGTGATGCTCGCCGCACTGGTAATCGGTCTGCTGACACGCAACGTGGAATTGGCCTTGACCCTGCTGGTCATTGGCTGTCCGGGCGCACTGGTCATTTCCATCCCGGTATCCATCGTCGCAGGCATTGGCCGCTCGGCCCGGGACGGCGTGCTGATCAAAGGCGGTGAATACCTTGAAACTGCCGCTCGGGTCAGCGCCGTGGTGGTCGACAAGACCGGCACCCTGACCAACGGACGCCCTGAACTGACCGACGTAGTGGCGCTGGATGACGCCTGGAGCGAGGATCAAGTTCTCACGCTGGCCGCCCGGGCAGAAACCGCCTCCGAGCACCCCCTGGCGGAAGCGATCATTCGCGGTGCCGAGCAGCGCAAACTTTCCGTCGAGATGGTGGAGCGGGCCGAACCGGTAACCGGCAAGGGTATCCGTGCCGAAGTCGACGGCCACACGGTTACCGTGGGCTCTGCAGCCTTGCTCGACCACACACCGGATAACGAACGCATTCTGGCCCTCAACGCGGCCGGCAAAACCGCCATGTTCGTCGGTGTGGACGGACGTGCCGTGGGTATCGTTGCTGTCGCCGATACGATTCGCGACGACACCCCTGCTGCCATTCAGGCCCTGCACGCCAGGGGTATCAAGGTGATCATGGCAACCGGTGATGCCCAGCGGGTCGCCGAAAACGTCGCCGCCGAGCTGGGTGTGGACGAAGTCCACGCCGAGATGATGCCCGAGGACAAGCTGATACTGGTCAAGGAGTTGCAGCGTCAGGGCCATACCGTGGCCATGGTGGGCGATGGGGTTAACGATACCCCGGCACTGGCCCAGGCCGACATCGGTGTCGCCATGGGTGCTGCCGGCTCTCCGGCAGCCATTGAAACCGCCGATATCGCGCTGATGGCCGACCGCCTGCCTCGCCTGCCCTATGCCTTGGGCCTGGCCAAACGCACGGTGAACACCATGCGTCTCAATATCGCTATCGCCCTGTTCACCGTGGCGGTGCTGCTGGTCGGCGTGCTCTTCGGCGGCGTGACCATGGCCATCGGCATGCTGGTCCATGAAGCTTCGGTACTGTTGGTCATCGTTATCGCCATGCTGCTGCTACGTCCCACACTCAAGGAGAGCAAGGTGGCAACAACGTAGCACCATGAACCCGCGGATGCCCTGGCGTCATGATCGCCGACAGCATCCTTCCTTACCACCACCCCATCCATACCGAGAACGGGAGATTCAAGATGTCGATCAAACTTTCCACTGCCATCATCCCCTTTACCCTGGCGGCCGCACTGGCGGTTTCCGGAGCCGGCCTGGCGGCCGATACGGCGGTGCACGACCATGACCATGGCGACGTCCCCTTCGAGCTGCAGCTCAACGACGGCGAAAAGTGGGCAATCGACGCCCCCCTGGCTAAGGCCATGGGCGATATCAGCCTGGTGATGCGCGGATCCATCGACGCCATCCATGAGGACCAGCTGCCGACAACGGAGTACGTCCCCCTGGCCAGGCAGATCAATGACAGCGTCGCTTACATGGTGGCCAACTGTGAACTTCCGCCCGAGGCCGACGCCCAGCTGCACATGATCATCGCCCAGCTGGTGACCGGCGCAGACAAGATGGCCGGCAACAATGTCGACGCTCCCCCCCCGGGGGGGAGCGGTTCAAGTGCTGGGGGCACTAGAGGCCTATGAGCGCTATTTCGATGACCCGGACTTTGTCGCTGTCATTCACTGAGTCACACCCCGGCAACAACGCAGCACCATGAACCCAGCGAAGCCTTGGCGTCATAATCAACAGTTCGCCAGCGCGCCTTGAGCGTAAAAACCAATCGCCCCGGATCACGACAGTGGTCCGGGGCGATTCACTCAAAGGCCTTTCCACTATTGCCAACCTAGGCCAGCAGCTCCCTTCGGACGATTTCCGCCCCTGCGCTTAAAGCCCTTAGCTTGCCTCTGGCCACCTGGCGCGATAAAGGGGCCATGCCGCAGTTGGTGCAGGGATAGAGCTTGTCAGCATCGACAAATTGAAGCGCTTTTCGTAGCGTATCGGCCACTTCCTCAGGCGTCTCAATCGTATTGCTGGCCACGTCAATAGCACCCACCATGACTTTTTTGCCCCGGACTAGCTCTATCAGATCCATGGGGACACGGGAGTTTTGGCATTCCAGTGAAATAATATCAATGCTGGACTTTTGCAGCTTGGGAAAGGCTTCCTCATATTGCCGCCACTCGGCGCCTAGGGTTTTTTTCCAGTCTGTATTAGCCTTGATCCCGGCTTATTCATGAGGCCGGCCCGAAAACGAAGATAGCGGATGGTATTCTCTTGAAAATTCAGTGTGTTCCGCCAAGAATCTGAACCAAGA
>NZ_JBNNIW010000069.1:0-6627 GCF_050269715.1 Halomonas sp. NPDC076908
GGATGGCAGGAAGCAGTACAAGGTCTCGCCGGAGTTATTGAGACCTCTCCGGGACGTGAAGTAGGTCAACTACGTCTTGGAATGAACGCTTACTCCTGCTGGGCAATCTCCATGTCGGGGGTGACATTCACCAGCACCGTGGGGGTGATTCATCTAGATCCAAACCGAGGCTCAAAATCAAGCACCTATCCATGCCGTACCTCTTACCATTACTGAGGCTCTATCGGAGGGGGAGTACACTAATCACAATGAGCATGAAACTTCTCTATTTAATCTAAATTAGCCGCATAGAATATTAAAGCGACATGAATATAAAACAGTTATAAATCAATCGTACTTTGCAAGTATGTAAGAAATAACTTACATGCTTTAAGAAATAACTTACATTTTTTTAAGAAATAACTTACATCACAGCTCAGCTAGCGCACCTATTCTCAGTTCGTAGCCCCCTTCAAAGCGGTAACGCCACATAGCACACATTATTATAACTATCCAATCTAATTAACAGCTAAATTAGACGAGGGAACGAGTATGGTTCCAGTGTGTATTGAAGATTGGCAATCGATTGCAAAACGCCACTTACCCCCAGAAGTTTATGACTTTATTGACGGTGGGGCTGGAAGTGAGCAATCATTGCAAGAAAATATTTGCGCACTGGAACGTGTAAAGCTTCTTTCCAGAGTTCTGCGAGGAATAGAAAAAGTAGACCCATTCACCACTCGTTTGGCTCGCATCCTTGGAAACCAATGCCCAACACCTCCCATACTTGTGGCTCCGAGTGCGCATCATAAACTCGTTCACCCTGAAGGAGAGCTCGCAACAATTAAAGCTGCGAACCAGAATGGAGTCCCCTTCATCCTAAGCACTATGTCAGATTTTCCTGTGGAAACAGTATGCGAAAAGTCAGACGCACCAGTTATGTTTCAACTCTATCTGTATAAAGATCGTCAAATTAACAGGGATCTTATTCAGCGAGCACAAGATTCTGGTTGCAGCGCTTTAGTTCTCACTGTAGACGTTCCTCTCATGGGTGCACGACTGCGTGACCGCCGCAATGAATTTAGCGTTAACAGATATAGAAATGAAAGTTATTTGCAAGGGCAAATAAAGCATCAGTGTATCCCTGTCTCAGGAAATTCAGGAGTCGCGGCTTTCGTTGCTGATCAATTAGAGCCCGCTATTTCTTGGGCAGATGTAGAATGGGTTAAATACCATACTAATATGCCACTGATTTTGAAAGGCATACTGCACCCACTAGATGCGGAAATTGCTCTGCAGCATGAAGTAGATGCCCTCTACCTTTCTAACCACGGCGGGCGTCAACTCGACCACCATGTTTCCGCCATTAGTATGTTACCACATATTCGTCAACGGCTAGGCAATGTGATACCGATTATCGTAGATGGCGGTATTCGCAGTGGCGCAGATATCCTTAAGGCTCTTGCTTTAGGTGCCGATGCTGTGGGCGTAGGTCGTCCAGTTCTTTGGGGGCTTGCTGCTGAAGGTGCGCAAGGAGTAGCCAGAGTATTGGAACAGCTGAGTGAAGATTTACATCTTTGCATGCATCTCTGCGGATGCGCCTCCCTTGCGGAAGTCAATAATGAAATCATTTGGATCGAGTGAACCACACGCCAAGGAGAACACTCATGACTAATAGCTGCGAAACCACTTCAAAGCTAATGCTCAAACATAAAGCCCAAAAAATCGATCATGTTGCAATTGCAGTACTAGATCTTGAGCAGGCCATTGGCTATTACAGCATGATCGGATTCAGCCTCATAGACCGTATGACTACCACTGGTGCCCGCAGCGCAATGAATTCCGCAGTAATGGAAGCTGGCCCGATTAAATTCGTCTTGCTCGAAGGAGCAGATGAAAACTCTCAAATAACCCGTTTTATTAATGAATACGGTCCAGGCCCACAGCACATTGCCATTGAGGTGGATAATGTGGAGGGAGTATGCAAAGAACTAGAAAGCGAAGGCTTGACATTTAGCACCCAAATCATTAAAGGCTCCGATCTGATCCAGCGTTTTACCGTTCGCTGCCCTAACTCTGGCGTTATGATTGAGTTTATCGAAAGGAATGAAGAAGAAGGCTTCTCTGAAAAAAATGTTGAAGACCTTTTCCGACAGCTTGAAGCAAGTGACTCTTATTAATAAAAATGCAGCAATGGCTCTGTCCAATAAAACACATATAAAGGATTGCAACATGTGTGCAGATAAATTTAAATTAAGCACGCAAGAAAAAACTCTCTTGCCTAGTAATGAAGACGTACGTTTTTATCAAAAGCACGGCTGGTTCATAACCGAGAAAATTTTTACCGATGATGAACTTAATGCTTTCGTAAAGGAAAGTCACGATTACTATGAGGGGAAAAGGGATAGGCATTTGCCAACAATCCCTCCTACCCTAGCTTATTGGGTTCCAGAAGATGGAGACGTTGCCCGCAATAATGACTATGTTCACTATGAAAGCTACACCTTTCGAAAACTATTAACAAAACCAATCATTGGAGCCATCGCTGCACGTCTCGCACAAACCGATGAAATAAGAATATGGAATAGCGCTCTCATTACCAAGCCTGCTCGGGGAGAGTTTGAGGCAGAGGGAATGTTCCGCCCAGTGGTTCCATGGCATAAAGATGCGCACTACTGGTCGACCTGCTCGTCAAACAAGCTTCTCACGGCTTTTATCAATTTTTATGACTGCTATGAAAATATGGGCGCTTTGGAAATGATTGACGGCAGCAACCGGTGGCGGGAGATTGATGCCGATGACAGTATTACTCAGCATTTTGGGAATCGCAGCGTAGATGAACTACAAACTATGCTGGAAGAAACAGCCAAACTCAACGACGACACGGTCAGAAAAATCGCCATGGTTGGAAAACGTGGTCATATCAGCTTTCATAACTGTAATACCTTCCATGGCAGCCCTCCTAACTACAGCAAAGTTGATAGAGTCTCAATTTCTCTGCACTTACAAGATAGAGCTAATAGCTACAAGCAGCATATTTTAGCCGACGGCTCAAAGTTAAAATATAATAATGATTACTTCTGCCGTTTAGACCATGCAGGCAATCCGGATTACACTGATCCAGACTTCTGCCCAAAAATCTGGAAGGAATAAGTTATGGGTGCGTCGACTCATCAGGCAAACCGAGATGAACTTATACTTCACTCATCTTTAACTGACCCATGCTTAAACACTATGACGTTCCTTAATGATATTGCCAGCCAATATCCTGAAGCAATATCGTTCGCCCCTGGTCGCCCTATAGAAAAGGACTTTAAATTCGGCGACATCAGCTTTTATATAAATATTTATATCGATCATCTTATGAAAAATGAGCATCGCTCAGAGAGCGGCGTGATAACTCAATTATTTCAATACGGCCCCTCAGAAGGATATATTCGCGCACTCATTGCTGACATGCTGAATATAACAGACGGTATTACTTGCTCCCCAGAGGATATTGTAGTCACGTCTGGTGCACAGGAGGGAATGCTACTAATTTTACGTGCTCTTTTTTCTGATAGTGACGATGTTTTACTAGTTCCTCAACCTGTTTATGTAGGCATTATTGGCGCAGCAAGATTGTTGGACATCCGCATTGAGACATTCGATATCCATGAACACGGTGTGGAAATTAGTGAAATTAAGGAAAAAATTCAAGCCACAGAAGCAGAGGGGGGAAAAGTCAAAGCCCTTTACATCAATGCTGATTTCTGCAACCCCATCGGTATATCCCTACCGCTTAATCAGCGCAAAGAGTTGGTCAAACTTGCCCGCAATTACAATCTAACCTTGTTAGAAGACAACCCTTATGGCATTTTCGGATCAGAGAGGAGTATTAATCCTACCTTGATCTCACTCGACCTGCATAATAACCACGTTGCATACCTCGGTTCGTTCTCTAAAACATTATTTCCCGGTGTACGGGTGGGGTTTATTGTTTCCAGACGATTATCCTTAGCATTAACAAAGATAAAAAGTATGCTTACACTCAACACTTCACCTATTGGCCAAGCAATTGTAGGCGGCGTACTACTGGAGTGCCAAGGGGACCTTCGACACCACTGTAAAACAAAAATAAATTTTTATCTAAATAATCTAGACGATTTACTAAATCAATTAGACGCAAGCTTTCCCGAGGGATCCCACTTACGGTCACAAATATCATGGAATCGACCTAAAGGTGGTTTTTTCCTAGTGCTCAGGCTTCCTTTCCCAGTTAATTTGTCGCTGCTAAAAATCTCTGCTGAGCAGCATGGTGTTCTTTGGACACCCATGGAAATATTTTACTCACCGCCTAGAGAGTCCAATGAAATCAGGCTCTCGTTCAGCTATCTAACCCCTGAGGAACTCAAAGAAGGAGTCATCCGGTTGAGTGACTTTATAAAAGAATGTATGGCTATAAACACGCCTAAAGCTTTTAATAAGCAAAGTAAAGGAGACGAGTATAAATGACCGCTTTTCTGTACTTCGCTTGCATTATGGTATGGGGGTCGTCATGGATTGCCATTCAAATGCAGTTGGGGGACGTACCGATACTGGCCTCTATTTTCTACCGCTTCGTAATCGCGGCCCTACTGCTTCTCCCATGCCTAATTATTATTAAAAAATTACAAAAAACAAAACCTATTGACCATCTTTGGTTTGTTGGACAAGGAGTGTGTTTCTTTTCTTTAAATTTCTTATGCTTTTATCATGCTACGCAATATATCCCCAGCGGAATTGTCGCTATCATTTTTTCCACAGTGCTGCTTTTTAATAGTATAAACCGTTGGCTATTCTTACATCAGAACACCTCACTGAGTGAATTCGCAGGAATGTTTTTTGGCGTAGCAGGCATTATTCTTTTATTCTGGCGTGAGCTGACACAGCAAATTTTCGGCGCAGATCTGTTCACTGGCATACTATTCGCGTTACTGGGAACATTGATTTTTTCATTTGGCAATATGATATCTATTCGTAACAGTTCCAAAGGCATCACTCCACTAACCAGCAATGGTTATTCTATGGGGTACGGAGCTCTGATCTTATTGTTAGCTGTCATCCTCACAGGAACGCCCTTTAAGTTCAGTTTTACTTACCAATATATTCTCAGCCTACTTTACCTTTCAGCTTTTGCATCCGTACTAGGGTTCACTATTTATTTGACTCTGGTGAATAAGATCGGCATCAATAAGGCTGCATATTGCATGGTGGCCTTCCCAGTCGTAGCGATACTGATTTCCACATTATTTGAAGACTTCCACTGGGATCCAACTACTTTTTCAGGTGTTGGCGTTATCATCTTCGGTAATTTTTTGATGGTCTCTAAGTTAGAGTGGCGCATCAAAAAACCGTCAAGAGAGCAGAGCTAACAACATTTTCTACATTTCATACACGAATAAGGAACTATCTATGCCCGTCGTTACTATCGCCCAGTCTCCAGGCCGGACGTTGGAGCAAAAACGTGAGCTCATCAAGAAAATTACCGAAGCATTTGTCGACAGCTATAATGTCAAACCGGAATCTGTCACAATATTCCTCCAAGATTATGACGACCAAAACTGGGGCAAAGCGGGTCTATTGCATATAGACACAAAGCATACCAAGGGTTAATTTGGATATCATCCAATGCCGTTGCCTTGTTTCTTCATCAAGTATTATAGGACATACTTAATTCTCAATTGCGGGTTTTCGGCCCTAGATTCAAGCAATAAGTGCAACACCTGCTGTGTCCAGGGCTCCTGAGTACTCTCCCAGGAACACCTGTGCCGGTATCCGGTAACCGAGTCGCTTTCGAGGGCGGTCATTGAGCTTCCTGACCACCCTGCGCAGCTCGGCATCGGTGACCTGACGGAAGTCTGTCCCCTTGGGGAAGTACTGCCTGATCAGGCCATTGGTATTCTCGTTGCTCCCACGCTGGCCGGAGCAGTAAGGGTCACAAAAGTAGATATCTGCGCTGACCGCCTGGCCAACGGCGACGTGACTGGCAAACTCGGAGCCATTGTCCAGAGTGATGGTCTTCACAGCTCCCCGGCGTGGCTTCAACAGCCGGATCATGGCCGCTTGCGTCAGGTCTGCTGAGACCCTGGGCAACCGTGCTGCCAGGAGATAACCACTACGCCGCTCTACCAGGGTGACCAGGCCCGATTGCTTGTGCCCCTGAACCACGGTGTCACCCTCCCAATGCCCGATGAAGCGGCGTTCCTCGACCTCCGCCGGGCGATGCTCGATGCCCACGCGATGGGGGATCCTGCCAAGTCCTGCGCTTTTGGCCCGGGCACGGCGTTTGCTGTGCCGCCGGGGCTGACGAAGGTGCCGCCACAGGCCGCCACCCCGGGCCTTGTCATCCCGGACCAGGGAGTAGATCCACTGGTGGCTAACGCCCACGCCGATCAAGGGGGCCATGAAGCCGCTGATCTGCTCGGGACTCCACTCCTCGCGGAGCCGTCTGGCGACGAAGTCCATCAGGCTGGGTAGGCGCTTCGTCCACTTCCAGGCGGTGCGGCGTCGATGGTCGCTACGTTGCTGGGCCGTAAGCGTTCATTCCACGACGTTCTGCCACCCCGCTAAAATTCGCCCTAAAGTAACCTCACAGTTTCCAAGCGAGGTTACCCCCATGAGAAAGCA